>WHTE01000077.1 GCA_009377845.1 Nitrospirales bacterium
CAAGAAAGAAATGTTGTTAAAAAAGAATCTGGATACGGTGGCCCGATCATATGAAATCGCCGCGGAATGGGCGGAGAAAAACCACGTGGAGTTGATAGTTGGAGAAGCCGCTGCTGCGTAATCACGAAAACCTCAGCGAAGGAAAGAGATAGATGTATAATGTTGCCCTAGTGACGGAAGAAAAGTGTGTGGCGAAAAAAGGCTGTCGGCTCTGCATCATGTATTGTCCGGAAGCCAATTGTTTGGACCTCAATCCCGGCAAAATGGTGGCGGAAGTGCATATTGAACGGTGCAAGGGGTGTGAGTTGTGTAAAGTTGTGTGTGACGCCGCCAAGCATGAGGCGATTGAAATGGTCGCAGTGAATTCAGATGGAACATTAATGGATAAAGCTGGAGAAGCCGCGGAGTTGGGTCAAGCCTATCAAGGGTAACTTCAAAAGACGGAAAGCCCTACGATCTTCAGTCTTGTGATTGGTCGTAGGGCTTTTTTTATTTGCCTGACAGGAACCATCATCCATTACTGTTAAGGAGTGGATGAACAGGTCTTAGGGGTAAGATCAAATGAATAGTGATTTGAAACACCATGTGCAGACGTTGACCGAACAGATGGAAAGCTTTCATCACGCGTTAGAAACCAAAGCACGTGAAATTGAAATCAGTGGGGGAGACCAGGAAATCGTTGGCAAACTCCTCAAGGGTACCGATGCCATGAAGGACAGCGCCAATATCTATTTGTCCTGGGCGCGTCATTACGTGAACTTATCTGATGGGGGTGCGTCGGAGGCGGATGAGGGCGAAGAGGATTCAGACGATTTTCAATTTTAACACAGAACAAAAGACCTAAAACGTTTCATCGGTTCTTGAAGAAAACAGGCGGTCAGGCTATGATCATCTGAAAGAGAAAACGCTCACTCGCCAAAATAGTCGTTCCTCGGTAGCTCAGTTGGTAGAGCGTTCGGCTGTTAACCGAATGGTCGCAGGTTCGAGTCCTGCCCGAGGAGCCAAATTTAACAAAGCCCTTTGCAAGATTGCTTGCAAAGGGCTTTTCTTTTGGAAACGGCAAGTCATCATGTGAAATGCGGATAGTGAATCCTTTTCATTTGTGGAGTGTCTCTTCCTCCCTTCACATGCAATCAACAGATACTAGGTTAGTTGATGGTCAAAGAAAGTTTAGAATTCTGAAATAGGGTGTTGTCTTTATTGAATAAGTTTTGCATGATTGGGCTTGAATTCCGATATGATGCAGAAGTCAGAGTTGTGTTGCGTATTCTCCAAAGAATAGAAGGGTCCTGAACCGACCAGGACAATTTCCTCTGGAAGGCAAGGCTCTTGGGGAGGTTATTTGTCATGAGGATGGACAAACGGGCCATAAAAAGTGTCCCCCTCTTTTCCGATTTGACCGATCCCGAGTTGGGGCACCTGGCGGTTTCTGGAAGTCGGAGAAAATTCCCCGCGAAAAATGTGGTGTTTCAGGAAGGGGAGCCGGGTGAGGTACTGCTCATTATCTTATCCGGAAAGGTCAAAGTGCTCCTGTCGGGAAAAAATGGACAAGAATTTATTCTGGCCCTGTTGGGCCCCGGGAATTTTTTCGGCGAAATGGCCATCCTGGAATCGGCTCCCCGATCTGCTTCCGTGATCACCGCAGAACCCTGCGAGTTTTTACTCTTGAGCCAGAAAGATGTAACGGCTCTCTTAAAAAAGCATCCAACGATTGCGTTGAAAATTCTTAAAAATCTTTCGCAACGATTACGAAAAACGAACGAACACATTCGCAGTTTGGTAATGTTCGATATTTATGGCCGGGTGAGTCGATGTCTGCTCAATTTGGCGGAGACACAGGGAGGAAGGGCTAATGGCCAGTTTTTGGTGCCAAACAGGCCATCGTTTCAGGAATTAGCTAACATGGTTGGATGTTCACGGGAAACTTTGAGTCGAGCCATAAAAGCCCTCAAGGACAATGGATGTCTTACGGTCACCAGGAATACCATTTACATCAACAAAGTATGGGAATAAATCGGTATGATCGGGATCACCAAGGAACAGTGATGTATGTCACTGACGTGAAGCAAAATATCCGGTAGAATTAGAGCGAAAAAGGGGAATGGTGAAAATCTTCTTGCGAACGAGGATGAAATTTTCACAAGACTCAACGGATAACCTCCGATTTCTCTCTCTCCCCCCTCCCCCATAAAAAAACTTGGCAGCAAACGGATGCAATTCTCCTCCCACCAAAGGAATCAGGTTGAACATTCGCGTGCTGGGTTCCCACGGGTCTGATCTGCTTCTGAAAGGACCAACCGGCTCAAAAATATGCCGGAGTGTGGGATTTCTCGTAAACGACGCACTGATGGTAGATGCCGGAACATTGGCCTCCGGTCTCACCCTGGATGAACAAAAACGGGTCAAGCATATTCTGCTCTCCCACTTGCATTTAGACCACATCAAAGGCCTTCCGCCACTGGTGGACAATCTTTCCGGGCTGGTCGACCATCAAGTCGTGGTGGCGAGTCTCTCCTCGGTGGTGGATGGTCTGCAGAAGCATGTGTTCAACGATATGGTCTTTCCGAATTTTTTTAATCTCCAGGGGCCGCGTCACTCGATCCTGCGTGCGCAAGGCCTTGAGGCCAAGAAGGAGGTCATGCTTTCGGGTGGAATCAGTGTGACACCCGTGCTCGTCAATCATACGGTGGAAACGGTGGGCTTTGTCATTCGAGATGACAGCGCCGCATGGATCTATAGCGGAGATACCCATCTCACAGAAGAAATTTGGCGAGTGGCCGCACGGACATCCAATCTTAAGGGTATCTTCATTGAAGTCTCCTTTCCGGATTCCATGATGGACATCGCCATTCAAAGTAAGCATCTCACCCCGTCACTGCTTGCCCAAGAATTTCGAAAAATCGGCAAACCCGATCTGCCGCTCTATGTCTACCATATGAAGCCCACCGTGCGTGAAGCCATTATTCAAGAAATTGCCCAACTTGAAATTGAAAGGGTGACGGTTTTGGAAGAAGGGCAGGAAATAGAATTGTAGAGCAGTCTTCCTTTATCCTCAATATTTCACACATCAAAATTTTCTTCAGTTTTTAGAAGAGACGGCGAGGCTCTAAAGCTCGATTTTCCCCTTGAGTAATCCCTTTTAGGCCGTGCAAGCTTTTATTTCTTAAATTTGCTAACCTTTTCCGATCAAACCCCTCATGGGATCCTGGCATGATAAAAAAATAGGTATTGTTCTTTTAGTATAGATATCGTATGCTATGCCTTCTTTTTTCCCCAACAGGAGGCTCGCCGATGATTACCTGCCCAAACTGTGAAGCCAGTGCCTGCGTCAAAGATGGGATCGTGAAAGGCAAGCAGCGGTACCTGTGTCATGGGTGCGCGTATCGCCATACCGTCCGACACCGCGGCAAAAGCCCTGCTTTGAAACGCCAGGCCTTGGAGCTGTACTTGGAGGGACTCGGGTTCCGTTCCATTGGCCGCTTGCTTCATTGCAGTCATGTGGCGGTCTACACCTGGATCAAGTCCTTGGGGGCATCGATTGACACTCTGCGCTCGACGGCCGGGGTGGAAGTGATCGAAATGGATGACCTCCACACGTATATCGGGGCAAAAAAAACGCCTGCTGGCTCTGGGTGGCTGTGGATCGCGATGCCAAGCAATTCCTCCACTGCGTTCTGGGTGCCCGCGATACCGCCACGGGGCAACAATTATGGGACGCCGTGAACACGGCCAGCCTTCAGGCCGTTATGAGTGACTACTGGAAGCCCTATGAACACATGATTCCTCACGCCCTTCATACCCAGTCCAAAGCGGAGACGTATACCGTGGAAGGCTACAATAGCCTGTTGAGGCACTTCTTAGCTCGCCTGCGGCGGAAATCGAAGTGCTACAGTAAAAGCCACCATATGCTGCTCTACTCAGTCATGCTCTTTATGCTGAAATGGAACGGAACACTTGAATCTATACTAAATTAACAAAACCGAAATTTTGAAGCCAGTCAAGTATTGCGAAGGTGTATAGTATCTGTATCTGCTTTCTGCGGGACTGGGTTTAGTGGCTTTCCTTTACAAGATTTTTGTTCCATTCGGGAATTTCGATGGTGAGATCTTTCTCGCCATTGGGTACGCATTGGCATCCCAGCCTTGACTGTAGAGTGAGGCCAGGAGCTTCATCTAATTGATCATTTTCGTCATCGGTGGGCTCATTGCAGGTGTCGAGCCCTTCTTTCACAATGATATGACAGGTCGAGCAGGCACAAACCCCGCCGCAGGCGTGTTCAATATCAATACCATTTCCCAAAGCGATATCTAAGATACTACCCGGCAGTCCTGTCTCCCCATACGGAAATTGGTCTGGATCAACTTTAATTTCGATGGGCTTATCTGGTGTAATGAAGGTCAATTTGAACGGTTTTTTCGCGACTGCGGTTTCGCTTTTCTCGATATATGGATTACTGCCTCCCATTTAATTCTCCTTATAAAACAATACGTTGAAAATTTTTTCTCTTAAAAAATTCTTATTGCTTTTGTGGCGGTCTTATATATCCGACTAATTATATCTCCGATCATTTTAGTCTTGACTGGCCTAAGAGGTCAATGATACATTAAACCCGATCATATAAGTCGGCATTATGATTGACTGAAAACATTTCGATACGATCACCTATATAAATTATACGATTACCTCTTATTATTTATGCTGAAACTTTCAAAAAAAGCTGATTATGCTCTGATGGCTCTCCAGTATATGGCCATGGTCCGATCTGGAGAAACCAGTCCCTTCAACCCTAATAGAGTTGTCAATACTAAGGAAATAGCCGAGGAGCATCACATTCCGCTGGAGCTATTGGCCAAAGTTCTTCAAACCTTGGTCAAATACGATATGGTGGAAAGTCAAAACGGTCCCAAGGGAGGCTACTTGCTGGCTAAGGAGCCTCGAGAGATTTCTATTGCACAGGTGTTGGAGGCGATTGAAGGACCGCTGGGGATTGCAGATTGTTACCATGAAAAAAATGAACACGCGTCCTGTGAACAAATAGAGCATTGCAATATCCGGACGCCTCTGTTGCGCGTCCAAGAAAGTATTTTTCATTTACTCAGTAGCATGTCTATTGAAGATATGATGGCCGATCCCCCCTTAATCATTGTGGAATCTCGAAAAACAAAAGGAGTTCAATTATGAAGTTGCCCATATATTTGGATAATCATTCCACGACCCCTTGCGACCCGCGGGTGCTTGAGACCATGCTTCCTTATTTCACAGAGAAATTCGGGAATGCTGCCAGCCGAAATCATAGTTTCGGCTGGGAAGCGGAAGAGGCTGTGGAAGTGGCCAGAAAACAGATTGCGCGTCTCATTCATGCTGATGCCAAAGAAATTATTTTCACGAGTGGCGCAACGGAATCGGATAATCTGGCCTTGCAGGGCGTGGTCGAGATGTACCGCGAAAAAGGGGACCATATTATTACGAGTTCGACGGAACACCGGGCGGTGATTGATACGGCGAAGTATCTGGAAAAGAAGGGGGTCAAGGTGACCTTCCTCCCCGTTGATAAAACGGGCATGGTAAGCCCTGACGACGTCCGAAACGCCATTACGGACAAGACGATTTTAATTTCGGTTATGCTGGCCAACAATGAGATCGGCACGATCAATCCTGTGGCTGCCATCGGAAAAGTTGCTAAAGAAAAAGGAGTTCTCTTCCATTGTGACGCTACGCAAGGGGTGGGGAAAATTCCTGTGAATGTTCAGGAAATGGGGATTGATCTGATGTCCTTTACCGCCCATAAGATTTATGGACCCAAGGGTGTCGGGGCGTTATATGTTCGACGAAAGGCCCCCAGAGTCCGGTTGGAACCGATGATGTATGGCGGGGGCCATGAGCGGGGTATGCGATCGGGAACCTTGCCTGTGCCGTTAATTGTCGGATTTGGAAAAGCCTGTGAACTCTGCGAGCAGGAGATGCTTGCGGAGTCTGTGCGTATGACCAAGATGCGTGATCGACTGCAAGAAGGCATCATGAAGGGGATGGATGAGGTGTATTTAAACGGGCACCCGACTGAACGATTGCCGAACAACCTCAACATTAGTTTTGCATACGTGGAAGGAGAGGCGTTGCTGATGGGGGTCAAAGAAATTGCGCTTTCCTCTGGATCGGCTTGTACGTCGGCCACGCTTGAGCCATCATATGTGTTGCGCGCCTTAGGGGTTGGGTCGGATTTGGCCCATTCCTCGATCCGATTCGGACTCGGTCGGTTTAATACCGATGAGGAGGTGGAATACACCGTTGATCGAATGATCAAGGCCGTGACGCACCTTCGAGAGATGTCCCCGCTCTATGAGATGGCCAAGGAAGGGGTGGATTTGAAAAACGTTCAATGGGCAGCCCATTAATTCACACGATTGAAGATTCATTGAAAATCGTTTTAAAAATAACAGAGTTATTCCAAACAACAGAGGGAGGGATCGACCATGGCCTATAGTGAAAAAGTTATTGATCATTACAACAATCCTCGCAATGTGGGGAGTTTCCAAAAAGATGCAGACGATGTCGGGACAGGTATTGTGGGTGCCCCAGAATGCGGAGATGTGATGAAACTGCAGATTAAAGTGGAAAACGACACCATTGTGGATGCGAAGTTCAAAACCTTTGGGTGTGGATCGGCCATTGCCAGTTCCAGTTTGGCGACCGAATGGCTCAAAGGGAAATCGTTAGAAGAAGCTCATAAAATAAAAAATACGGATATTGTTCAGGAGTTGAACCTTCCGCCCGTCAAAATCCATTGCTCAGTATTGGCGGAAGATGCCATTAAAGCGGCCTTGGGAGATTATCAGAAAAAGGCGGTAGAGAAGAAACTGAATCCGGCAGAAGCCGTCACCTTATCCTAAGGTACTGTTCACGATTTGATGTAGGGAGAAACGGTGATGGAAACTAATACCACGGAAAACAACTCAACGGTTGCCATGACCGATGCGGCGTTGAAAGAGGTCAAACGGTTATTGGATCTTCAGGGAATTACGGAAGGCGGCCTTCGGTTAGGAGTCAAGGGTGGCGGCTGTTCGGGGTTGAGCTATACCGTCAACTTCGATGACAAGATCGGGGAGTTTGATACCGTCACCGAGGTTGATGGCGTTAAAGTGATCGTTGATGCCAAAAGCGCCATTTATCTTCAAGGGATGACCTTGGATTACCACAAGGACATGGTGAGTGGAGCCTTTAAATTTATCAATCCCAATGCCACCAAAACATGTGGGTGTGGAGAGTCGTTTTCAGCGTAAGACCAATTCCTCTCAATCAAATAGGTGATGTGAACACTCGGGCATGGGGTAGTTAACCATGCCCGAGGCGTCAGAGGCCGAAATCATGGATCATCAACATCAAGGTACGACGACAGCCCGCGAACTTCCCATGGCGCGCAGTATGTGCTGGCACTGCCAATCCGAAGTCACGGGTGAATATCTCTGTGGCCAATGCGTCAAAGTTCAGCCGCTTTCGAAGGACTTGGATTATTTTGCCTGCTTTCAACTCCCTCGTCTGTTGAACATCGATGAACAACAATTGGAGCAGACATTTTATGAATTAAGTCGCACCTTTCATCCGGATTTTTATTCCACAAAAGATGAATCGGAAAAAGCCATTAGTTTGGGAAATTCCGCTTTTTTGAATGCCGGCTACCGAACACTCAAAGATCCCATTCAACGTGCGGAATATTTGATCCGGTTAGAGGCTGGAGCGGTGAAAGATATCCGATCGAATCCCCCCGCCGATCTTTTTGAAGAGATTCTTGAGTTGCAAGAGACTTTGGAAACTTTCCGCCAACTGGCCCCCAACGGCCCGTCATCGGATCTTGAGGCGCTTCGGATCAAGCTGCAAGACGAACGCGAGCATCTGGAGAAGCGGCAAGCCGAAATGGAAGCGTCTCTGCAGAACAAATTCAAAGAATGGGATCAGTTGCAAGGATGCGCCCCCCTTCCGAGCCAAGCCCGTGAGGAGAAAAATACTCTTTTGCGGGATATGCAGGAGATTCTCTCCAATCGAACATACGTGCGGAATATGGTCAACGATTTGCTGGAAACGACGGGCTAATCGTCATCATTGAAAAGGATATGTTGTGAGTCGCATTGTTGGCATCGATTTAGGAACGACGAACTCGCTGGTTGCATTTATGGATCAAGCAGGGCCTCATGTCATTCCTGGCCCGGATGGGCAGACCAAGGTGCCTTCCATCGTTGGGTTAACCGATAATGGGTTGATTGTGGGGGATCCCGCAAAAGCCCATTTGATTCGTGACCCCTCCCGTACCATTTATTCCGTGAAGCGGTTTATGGGAAGGGGGTTGGATGATGTGAAGGACGAGCTGCAGTATTTTCCCTATCATCTCCATGAAAAAAACGGGGTGATTCGAATTGAGATTGGAGATAAAACCTATTCTCCGCCTCAAGTGTCTGCCATGATTCTGAAAGAATTAAAACGGCGAGCCGAGGAATATTTAAAGGAAGACATCTCCAAGGCGGTGATTACGGTCCCGGCGTATTTCAATGATAGTCAGCGGCAGGCCACCAAAGATGCCGGACTGATTGCCGGGTTGGAGGTATTGCGTATTATTAATGAGCCGACGGCCGCTTCTCTGGCGTATGGCCTGCAAAACAAGACACAAGGCCTGATCGCGATCTATGATTTGGGCGGAGGGACGTTCGACATCTCTATCCTCAAATTAAAGGATGGTATCTTTGAAGTCCTGGCCACGAATGGGGATACACATCTAGGGGGGGATGATCTCGATCAACGGCTTGTCGATGTGTTGGTTGATGATATTTCCCAAACTCAAGGCGTCAAGGTTGGAGAGTATCCGGAGTGGATGCAGACTGTTCGGTTGGAGGCGGAACGCGTCAAAGTCCGGTTGTCGGATGAAATCCAAACCATGGCCGTGATTGAGCTTCCCACTGGGACGTATGAAAAGATGTGGACACGGGAGAACATGGAAACGTTAGTGATGGATTTGGTGGAAAGAACTCTTGCGCCTTGTCGGTACGCGCTCAAAGATGCTGGACTGACTGTCAGTCAAATCGATGAAGTGATTTTGGTCGGCGGGAGTACTCGCATGCCACTGGTATGGCGAAAAGTGGAGGAGCTTTTTGGCAAAAAGCCTCACTCTGAACTCAATCCTGACGAGGTTGTCGCGTTGGGGGCGGCTGTTCAAGCTGATATTTTAGGCGGGCATACCAAGGATCTGTTGTTACTGGATGTGACCCCTTTGTCATTGGGAATTGAAACAATGGGCGGAGTCATGAGTGCGCTGATCCGTCGAAATACCACCATTCCGACCAGTGCGAAGGAAATGTTTACCACCTATGTCGATGGGCAAACCTCGGTGGATATTCATATCCTTCAGGGCGAACGGGAATTGGTCAAAGATAATCGCAGTTTGGCCCGCTTCCAATTAAAGCTTCCGCCCTTGCCGGCGGGAGTGCCTCGTGTGGAAGTCAACTTTCTCATTGATGCCAATGGGATCCTACATGTTACTGCCAGGGATATTCGGACAGGTGAGGCGCAATCGGTCCAGGTGAAGCCTTCTCATGGACTGACCGACGACGAAGTGGAAGTCATGATTCGGGATTCTTTCCAATTTGCCGCGGAAGACATTAAGGTCCGTCAGGTTATTGAAGCGCGGAATGAAGCCAATGCGATCATCGTGGCGACGGAGAAAGCCCTGGTACGCGGAACGAATTTAATTCATGGCAAGGAAGCTGAGGGCATCCGCCGAATTCTGCAGCAGCTTGGTGAAGTCAAAGAAGGGGACGATCATCGTTTGATACGGGCGAAAATTGCCGAAGTTGAAAAAACGACTCACCATTTGGCCGAAGTGTTGATGGATGCCACGTTGAAGGAAGCCCTCGAAAATAAGAAATTATCCGATGTCATCAAATAATCCCTCGATATGTGTGGCCGGGATTTCCGGCATGAGAAGATTTCATTAACCCGAGGGGAAGAAAGCCATGGCTCAGAAATTAATGTGGGGTGATGCCGAAGATATTGGCATTCGGCTGCGGGAAGAGCATCCCGATCTTGATCCGTTAACAGTCAGGTTCACGGATTTACATGCGTGGGTGGTTGCACTTCCTGAATTTAAAGACGATCCCCAAACTTCAAATGAAAAAAAGTTGGAGGCCATTCAAATGGCCTGGCATGAGGAGTATCAGGACGCTCAGTCCTGAGATGGTGACAATTCGACTTACTGAAGTATTCTGTCAAAATGAGGAAAGCTGGGGGGAGGATTCTGAGTCCATCCGGTCAAACTCAAAGAAATCCATGGGGTTGGCTTTCTGAGGAGCCGCCTTTTCCGGTTCCGTTCCTTTACGAAACACCTCCGTACTGATGTGTCGGCTGGTTTTCGAGGGTAAGTTCCCGGTTGCGGTGTCGATCTGGGCAAATTGAATATCTTCGGGGATGGGAAAGGTCATGACGGGTAAGTTTCGAAGCGCTTGATCCATGAACCGTGTCCAAATTGGAAGGGCCGCATGAGCTCCGGATTCCAATCTGCCTAGTGTGCGTACCCCATCAAATCCAACCCATACGCCTGTCGCTACGTTTGGCGCATACCCGACAAACCACGCATCGTTATAACTATTCGTAGTCCCGGTTTTTCCTGCCAGCGGGCGGCCGATAGACTTGGCCAGTCGTCCGGTTCCGCTTTGGATGACGTCCATGAGCATATTGGTAATCAGATAGGCGTTTTCTTTTGTCATGCCTTGTCGAGGTTCGAACAGATGCTGTTCTAAGATCTCTCCGTGAAGGTTCTTGGCATGAGTAATCAGGTAGGGCTCAAGCCACAATCCCTGATCCGCGAAGACGCCATACGCGGATGTGATTTCTTGGAGAGTCACGCTGGAAGATCCCAGGGCCAACGAGAGGTCCTGGCTGAGAGGACTTCGAATTCCTAAATTGCTGGCGATATTGACGACTTCGGGAACTCCGATTTGTTCAAGCAATCTCACGGTTGCGGCGTTGCGGGAATGACGCAACGCTTCACGGAGGCTAATTGTCCCAAAAAATCGTTTTTCATAATTTTCTGGTTTCCACATCCGGTCTAAATCCTCATCTTCATACACCACGGGGGCATCGAGAACCAGGGTAGCCGGGGTCAGGCCTTGCTGGAGGGCCGAAGCATAAATGAGTGGCTTGAAGGCTGAACCGGGTTGTCGACGGGCCATCACCGCGCGATTAAACTGACTTCGAGTAAAGTCATACCCTCCCACCATGGCTTGAACGGCTCCCGTCCGGGGATCCAGGGCGATGAGGGCGCCTTCCACGAGTGGAGTTTGCTCTAAGATAAATTCCCCGGATTCGACAGTGCCTTTCTTGGGAGAGACTTCAATGATGTCTCCAACCTTTAAGAGTTGGAGAGGAGAGGCCTTGTCACGGACAACCGCCGTTGCCACGTCCCCGAACGTCTCTAATCGGCGCTGGGCCCAACTCATACCCTCGAATGAGACAGAGCCTTTATAGGTATTTCCAATCAGGATCTGAGCGGATTGCTTGGTCACTTTTGTGACAAGAGCGCGGTATAGGCCATGGACAACAGCCGCCCTCGGATTCTGTAATTCCGGAAAAGTATCGGGAGGCGTGAAATCTTTGACGTATTCAACATGTCCTACAGGTCCGCGCCAGCCTTGACGTTTATCCAATTGACGGAGGCCGGTTCGAACCGCTTCTTCCGCACTTTTTTGCATGGCAATGTTTAAGGTGGTGTATATTTGTAGCCCACCCTTATACACGAGCGTTTCCCCGTATCGATCCACTAAATGCTGACGGACTTCTTCGAGGAAATAGGCCGCGATCGGTTCTAAGGACTGATGGCGGTAGGACAATGTCGTGGCCATGGCGGCTTGGGCGTCCTCCTCAGTGATATATCCGGCTTCCACCATGCGACCCAAGACCAATTCTTTCCGGGATTTGGCCAGGTCCGGATTCCGATAGGGAGAATACGTGTTGGGGGCTTTGGGAAGACCAGCTAAAAATGCCGCTTCGGGAAGACTCAGATCAGATACGTTTTTATCAAAATACGTTAAAGAGGCGGCTGCCACTCCATAGGCACCGTGGCCAAAATAAATTTGGTTTAAGTACATTTCCAAAATTTGCTCTTTGGTCAGCACCCATTCCATTTTTACCGCGAGAAGGAGTTCCTTGATTTTCCGCTGATACGTTCGTTCCGGGGAAAGAAATAGGGCACGGGCCAATTGTTGCGTAATGGTGCTGGCCCCCTGGAAGCGACCACCTTTTTTAAGATTGGTCCAAGCAGCCCGGCCGATGCCGACAATGTCTAACCCGGGGTGTTCAAAAAAACGAGTATCCTCAGTAGCAATGACAGCTTGCGTGAAGGCTTGAGGGATTTTGTCTATGGGCGTATACAGACGCCGTTCGATGAAAAATTGCCCAATGATTTCCCCGTTATCCGCGTATACTCTTGACACTAAACTGGGGTGATAGTCTTGAAAGGAGTCGAACGTGGGAAGGTCACGAGTGGCAATCCAGAGGATTCCCGCGACGCCTCCCACCACAATACAGAAGACCACCACTGTGGTGACCGTCGCAATCCGAAGCCACGACCAGGTATGTCTTCGGGAAAGAAATGTCTGAATCCTACCCATAGAGATAGATGAAGAAAGAAGAAGCGTAAAATGGGAACGTTGGGAATGGTATCAGAGAGGAAGAAAATTTCACTGTCTTATATTTACGATACTCCGAGATAGACTAAAACACAAGGTCCATTCCTGTTTCTCAAATACTGTGGTTAGGCAACCACATATTTCTCAAACGATGTCTGGTGGTGGCGAGGTGTTGTGGTCAGGGGAAGGGCGATAAACAAGTCCGAAAGCCCGCTGGTTTTTTCACCCGTCCATTGTGTACGGCGCGTGGTATTCCATTCGGGGCTCAATGGACAATTTCCTAGGTCTTCTGCCAGATTGACAAACTTTTTCATCACATGTTACCACCTAACGTCAATTGAATTTTCAGTTTTTCCACTACAAAGAAGGAGAAAGAATATGTCTACAGATGTTGCCGCAGAAATTAAAGTTGGAGACGTGGCCCCCGATTTCACGTTAAAAGACCAAGACCAAAAGGATATTAAGCTCAGCGATTACCGCGGAAAGAAGAATGTGGTTCTGGCTTTTTATCCTCTGGATTGGAGCCCTGTCTGTACGGGAGAAAATAAATGTTTAAGCGATGATTTCCCAAACTTTGAATCGGCCAACGCCGAAATTTTCGGGATTAGCTGCGATAGTTTCTTTTCCCACAAAGCCTGGGCGGATTCCTTAGACCTGAAGCATCAATTACTGGCCGATATGCATCGGACGGCGTCTAAGGCGTACGGATTGTATTTTGAGCCGTTGAATTGCTCGAAACGGGCCACCGTCATTGTGGATAAGAATGGGAAAGTGGCGTATGCCAAGGTTCAGGAGATCAAAACGGCTCGAGATGACAAAGACATTTTGGAAGCGTTGAAGAAATTGAATTAATCGAGTGGATCGTAAAGACCTAAGGGGGTGGGTTCATGATCCCCTTAGGTCTTTAATTTTTTGACGACAAGGATACGATGTCTGATATGGTTGAAGACGTGAACGATGAAAATTATGAGGGGTTTACGCAGGCTCCTGCAGCGGTCGTGGCTTATGGAATTGCGACCTGTGAACCCTGCAAAGCGTATGATCCTATCCTAGCGGAAACCGCCAAACAGTATTCGGATGTGCGTTTTGGAAAAGCCAAAATGCATGTTCCCGGACGGTGTCGGGCCATCAAAAAGCGACACCAATTTGAAACGTATCCCACCACCCATTTCTTTTCCCACGGAACCCTCGTCCTTACTAAAGAGGGAAAATTAGAAGCTGCCGAACTGGCCGGCTTGATTAAACAATATTTCTCCAGCCAAACCTAGATTCGTCCTGGTAAATCCTCCCCCCTCTCATTTTTCCGTCCGTAGTTAATTTTTTTCACCTGTCACAATCGGGTATACCCGTTTGGCCAGGTGAATTCAAAATGAGGGGCTGTTGAATAATTGAAATATTTTGCCTGTTGATCCGCATGTGAGTACCAGAGAGCCACAGGAAAAAATACGGGAGTGTTCAAAAATGCCCGTCCAGTCCTGTCCTGAGGCCTCTCGAAGGGAAGGCCGCAGCCACTTGGACGGGCGGAGCGTACAAAGCAGTACGTGAGAACGGCCAAGAGGCGACCTGCCTATGCGCTTGCACGGCGAAGCGCTTCAGCGCGTAGACGCGAAGCCGCTCCGGCGAAGGCAGGGAACGCCGCTGGCCTGCCTGCCGAGCCTACTCCGCCGAAGTAGCTTCGGCTACGAAGGCCGGGAGCTCCGGCACAGGCACGGCGGCATTTTTCAACAGGAGGTTCAGGCTACGCCGAAAAGAAAGCCACGGTGCCTGGTTGCTGGCTGACGGAGACTCGATAAAGAGGGGGCGTATGGAAATGGGGACTTAGGGTCTTCCAGATCACTTCGGCAAGCGAGGAGTCTGTTACGGGGATGTTTGCGAAGGCGGGATCTTGGTTCAGGTCTCGCTGATCAAACCGCGTAAGGATGTGGGTTCGGACGATTTGATCCAAGGTCTGTACATTCATAACCTGCCCGGTGTCGGCGGAAATGGGGCCTTTGGTGGCAATCCAAAGATCATAGTAATGTCCTTGAGTTTTGCCTGTCCGGGATTGATGCACTGCGGAAAACGCATATCGTCGAGCGATTAAGGCCAATGCCCCGGTGGAAGTCTGGTGACCTCCATCCATGAAATCCCCGGTCACCTCAGCGTACAGGGCTTCATCCTCATAAAGACGAAGTGCGTCTGGATCAGGGAGGTCAGGATGTTTTTCTAAAGTATGCCACAGTGTGATCGCGAGATTTTCAGTCGTGGGGATTTGTTCGGAAAAATACGGAGTATCTAAATTTAAATTTTTGTGATCAAACTGCTCCAGAACCTGGTTCAAAATGCGTTTTAAGTCATATAAATTGATAATCATCCCCGTGACGGGATCAATGTTCCCACGCAATGTTACTTCTAATAAATAATTATGGCCATGCGTATTCACATTATTGCAGGGGCCAAAAACGGCACGGTTTTTCGCGTCATCCCATTGAGGATTGTGATAGCGGTGAGAGGAACAAAACTCCAGGCGTTTGGTTAGGGTCGCTTTGGGCATGAAGAGTCCATAAAAGAAAAGGGCTGGATCTTGGTTACCTATGGAATTCCAAGTCCAGCCCTACTATGTAGGGTTCTGAGAGAAAAATGTTTAGGTCGAAAAAGAACTCCCGCATCCGCAGGTCGATTTGGCTTGAGGATTTTTAATGGCAAATCCTGACCCTTGGAGGCTATCTACATAATCGACCTCTGCGCCGCTGAGCATCGGAGCGCTTTGGGAATCAACAATGACTTTCACATCGCCTTTTTCGATGATGGTGTCATCGTCGCCGGTTTTATCTTCAAATGACATTCCGTATTGATAGCCGCTGCATCCGCCGCCTTTTACGTAAATTCGCAGACCGACGGCATTTTCTTCTTCTTTTATCAGTTCCTTAATTTTCTGTTCCGCGATCGAGGTAATCGTTACCATAGTTTTTGCATCCTCCTGTATGACCACAAATTTTTTGAAAATTCATCTTTCCTTTCAATCGGTTGAAAGGAAGCTCACATTGAGTTTTATTTTAAAGCACAACTTTTGATCTTGTCAATTTTTATAATAGAGGAAACGCGAGGCAGCGAATCAGCCATTGCAAAAAGATAAATCATCCTAGGTCCTTTAACCATTCCTGCCTTATTTCATGGAGAACTGGGGCTTCCGCACGATAATAAGGATGGATAATAGTCACAAAGGCCGGCACTTCGGGTCGGGCCAGGAGGTCCCGAAAGGTTTGGGTAGTGGAAAAACGCACAAAATGCACGGCACTAATTTTATCTTCCTTGCTATGACCGGCCTCAAA
>WHTE01000078.1 GCA_009377845.1 Nitrospirales bacterium
TCTCTTATTATGTCTCTGTTGGTCGGTGGCATTCTGCTCGCCGCACCTTTAGTTGCCCAGGCAGGTGGAACCATTAAAGGAAAAGTTACGTTTGCCGGAAAAGTTCCGCCAACGAAGGAATTTGCGTTTTCAAAATTCCCCAATGTGGAATTTTGCAAAAAAAATGAAAGTAAAAGCGCGGATGGGAACACCCGTTTGCTTAAGGAAGTTGAAGTGGATGGAAGCAAGGGGTTGAAAAATGCGGTGGTGTCGGTTCGTGACATTCAAGACAAGGGATTTACAGATAAAGCCAAAAAAGAGGCTCTCCAATTGGTGGAAGCTGAATTGTGTGAGTTTAAGCCGTATACGGGAATTTCCGTGAGTCTGGGCCAATTTAAGGTGGTTAATAACGATGCCGATCCAAGTGACCCGAAATCGGCGGAAGGCGTGTTGCACAACCCGCATAGCTTCGATCAGTTAGGTGCCAAGTCCAGCACGGAGTTCAATATCGGATTAGCCAGAAAAGGCGATTCGTTGGAAAAAATGGTCAAACTGAAAATGTCTAAAAAGGGTTCTGTGCTGCGGTTGCAATGTGACCAGCATGAATTTATGCAAGGCTGGTATTTGCCGGTGACCAATGCTCACTATGGTGTGGCCGGTGCAGATGGAACATTTGAAATCAAGGATGTGCCTGCGGGTAAGCACAAAGTGATGGCCTGGCATCCCGTTGCCGGCCAAGTGGAAGCCGATGTGGATGTGAAGGATGGGGGAACCATCGAAGCCAATTTTGAGATTAAATAAGTCTGTTCCCGTCGAGGAATAGCTTTTCCGACAAGGGCAACTAGCCGTGTGCTAGTTGCCCTTGTTTTTTGGGGCGGCTTCGACAACTTTCCTTATCTTTAAAGATTTGACCTCGTAAAGTGACCCCGTTAAGATCGACTTCGGCAATGACTCTTTATGTCGTATTTTGAGTTTGAGGCACAGTGTGACACGTGAGTTGTCCCTCGCAGATATTTTCCAGATAGGTTACTACTGGGAAACCAAAATTCTCCTCACTGCTGTGAAGCTCGATCTCTTTTCCGCTCTCAAGGGAGAGTCTCTGACAGTCAATGAGGTGGCCAATACCCTGAATCTTAACCCACGGGCCTTGGAATTGGTGATGAACGCCTTAGTCGCTATGCGCGTGTTAACGAAAGAGGATAAGCTGTATGCCAATACCCCAGTGGCTGAACGACATCTGGTGCAATCCGGCTCCGATTATGTGGGCCATTTATTATTGTTGCATGACGCCGAGTGGAGTCATTGGGGGCAGTTGGAACAGACCGTGAGAACCGGACAGTCACCCGTGACCCAACATGTTTTTGAAACGAATCCCGAACTGGGCGCCCATGTGCTCACCGTGTTGGATCGGATCGGGCGGGGAAGCGGACAGGGATTGGCGGAGCGGATCCCGCTACATGGTGCCAAGCGGTTGCTGGACATTGGTGGTGGAGCCGGAACCAATGCTATTGCTTTTTGCTTGGAGCATCCTGGGTTGTCCGCCACGGTTTTTGATCTCCCCCAAACCCTGAAGGTGACCAAACAGCGCGTGGAAAGCGTGGGGTTAGAGGATCGTATTCACTTGCAAGGCGGCAACTTTCATGTCGATACTTTTGAAGGGCCTTATGATATTGCGCTCATGTCGGATATCCTGCATTACCAGGATGGCCGCGCTAATGCGGCGTTAGTGGAGAAAGTGCATGGGTGCTTGAGTGAGGGAGGAAGGCTGATCATTAAAGATCGATTTTTAGATCCCTCTAAAACCAGTCCTGCCTGGACCACGGCTTTTGCCGTCCATATTATGGTGAACACCGAATGTGGGGAGTGTTTTACGATTCAGGAAAGTCGCCAATGGATGGAACAAGCCGGTTTTCGAATGGTAGAAGAATTAGAGCCGCGTGCCATGATTCAAGGCACGAAATAAGGAAGGGCATGGCACTCACCTATGAATGATATCGCGGTATGGCTGAGGGAACCAGGATTTTTCGGGACCCATGCAACAGTCGGGGCGGACGTGAGTCAATTGATGGCGACACTCTTTACGACGTTGTTTATTGTCGGATGGATTCAGGCCAGAAAACACAAAACCGATCATCACCACTGGCTGATGTTCGGTGGTATGATCGCCATGCTAGCCTTCTTTACCAGTTATTATCTTTTCCGTAATCTGGGTGTCTTGGCTTTTGAGGGGAAGGAAGGGTTTGGCGGGCCGCAATGGTTATACGATCAGGTGTTCGTCCCTGTGTTGACCTTTCATATTCTCTTGGTGACGATCGGCCTCATCATGGCCATTTATATGATGGTGTTAGGGTTTCGGTCACAGACCTTCGTGGAAGGGAAGCGAGTCTTGAAGGAAGCGATGTTGCAGACGTCCGGACGACGCATTGCGATGATCCTTGGAGGCATTACCACTGTTGTCCTCTTGTTCTTTGGGTCACGGGTTATGACGGCTGGATTTTCCATGGGGAAATTCAGCGTGTATCTTGGCCTTATCATTCTCATTGCAATTGTATTTGGAATTGAAATAGCTATTCAGCGGATTTGGCCCAATGGGGCCAGACGGCATCGGGTACTCGGAAAATTCACCATGGTGATCTATTGTGTGTTGTTTGTGACCGGAACGTTTACCTATACCATGCTGTACATCCTGTATCCGGGAAAAATTGGGTGAGCCGATCGTGCAATGTGGTTGTCAATATCCATTGCAGGTTGTTGACATTGAGGAGTTACCTTCCGATTCTTTGTTTGTGAGATTTCGTTGCGATCATTGTGGATTTTCCCTTGGAGCAGAGGGGAATGCCAAAGAACTGGACCCGTTAGTTCCTACAATGATGTGGACCGATGAGGCCTTATATCAACTAGGTCGGCTACCTCCGTACTTGGCCACTTTGGTTCGTGATGAAGTCGAGACGTTTGCTAACGTGCAGCGACAACGGGTTCTGACGTTTTCGCGTGTCTGTACCGCGCGTAATAAGGGTATGGTTGAGTGGAGTCCCGACGCAGAACGTCGCTTAGACAATGTGCCGTCTGGAATCCGGGCGATGGCCAAGACCGAGTTGGAACGCACGGCCCTGGATCGCGGGATGCCGGCGGTGACAGTAGCACTTATGGAAGAAGTCAAAACCCGGTATTTTGGCATGGCAGCAGGGCGCTCATGAGGCTCCCTTTCAGCAAATTCACCAGAAAAGTTTAAATCCGGGAAGTCCTTCGAAACGAATAACGAAATGTTGCATCGGCTCTCCCTGCGGGTCCTTCCACAGTTGAACGCGTTAGTGACGGATCCAACTGTCCGCAAGCGCAAACGTTTGATTATGCTGGTTCCCGGTCTGGTGGCTTTTGGGATTTACCATCTGCTGAAGCAGGTCTTGCCGCTTTCCGAGCCATTGGTATTGCTGGGATTCAGCGGGTGTATCGCGATGCTTGCCGCAATCTGGGCCTATCGGCAAGCCCGTGGCGTCACTCTCCAAGAATCTTGGCGCCAGGATGGAACTCAGCGATGGGTGTGGTTGGTGGGGTGGATCGGCCTGGTCTATGGCATCCAATTATCGCTCCTGGTTTTGGCGATTCTTCAAGTGTTTGTGGGGTATGATTTTTTACTCCACCCTGAAGGTCCAGCCATGATGGCGATCATTATTTCATGCACGTCCGCGACTAGAGATGCCTTTGAAATCGGTCATGTGCAACGATTGACGCATCAAGGAGTTGTGATCCCAACCTTTCCTGATGGAAAGGCTTTACGGAAATGGATTCCCCGAGAGATAGCAGTCATTTTGAAATGGGGAACATTTGCCACCCTCATGGGAGTGGCCGGGTCGTGGTTCCTGTTCCGTGTGGGACCCATCGAACTGCAGCCCATAATTCAATCATTACTTATCCCCGTTATCGTCGCTTCCATCGGGTTGATGTCGTTTTATCGGGGGGAAGCGTTATATGCTCAGGATCAAAAAGAGCGCAAGTTACGAACATGGCTGTCATCTCTTTGGTTTTGGATGTGGCCTAGCTTGACCTTTTCCGCAACCTATTTTCTGGTACTCATGGGGATGACCGCCTTTGTGTTTCGTGTGGAGCAGGTATCTCAGGCAGGGTTTGCCGCCATGGCGGCTTGTACTGCGATGTTGATGGTGTTGTATACACTCTTTCTGGGGTGGCGCAAATCCTATGAAGAACACCTTGTCGCCATTCCCGAATCCATACAACGTTGTCCATTCGTGATGGGGATCCTCCAAAATTCTAAAGCCCCTGAGACTGCTTCTTCCCGCGCTGAGACACAAGTCAAACATGGTGATTTGGTAAAGTAAAATTGATGCCAATTGTAAAGCTATTATCGGGCTTGCTGATCGTCTTTCTGCTTCATGCCGGATTAACGTTTGGTGCGGATGCCAAGCCCTTGCTGGCAAATGATGGACAGCCAGGCAAGGATATTTTCTATCAAACTCCCGGGTCTGTTAAAGGTCCAGCTGCGGCTGAGAGTATTCAAGGCTACTCCACCTACCCTCTGGTAAATAACCGGTTGGTCGTCTGGTTTGTGACTCAACAACACACGTATTTTGGGGGTTTTGTCTTAGCCCTTCCCTTGTTTGGCCTTCTATTAGAGTTTTTAGGAAACACGCGCAAACAACAGGCATCACGACAGAAATTTGATGGGTTGGCGCGTGATATTGTACGCGTGGCGTTGTTGTCCATGTCTATTACCGCCTTGTTAGGTTCTCTCATGCTCGTGACCTTTGTAACTCTTTATCCAGGTTTTATGAGCTATATGGGGGCGACATTTAAGCCTATGATGCTGGTCTATGCCGCGGTGTTTGTGAGTGAAGCCTTCCTGTTGGCACTCTATTATTACACCTGGGATTTCCTGAAAACCCCGGCAACGAAGTGGCTACATATGACTCTAGGTGTTCTGTCAAACGGAACCGGAGTGATTTTGCTGCTATTAGCTAATTCATGGGCTTCGTTTATGATGGCCCCAGCCGGTGTCGATGCCCAAGGTCGTTTTTTAGGGAATGTGTGGCATCTGCTGCACTCTCCTTTATGGAATCCACTGAATGCCCACCGGTTTTTGGCGGATATCATGTCGGGAGGAGCAGTGGTCGTCGCTTATGCGGCGTATCGGTTTTTCATGGCAAAAACCTCTGAAGAGCGGGCGTATTATGATTGGGTCGGACATGTGTTTATTGTGGTCATGGTGTGCGCTCTTTTACCCATGCCACTTGCCGGGTATTGGTTGATGCGGGCGGTGTTTGAGTTCAGGCAGCATATGGGCATCACGATGATGGGAGGCATGTTGTCGTGGTTGTTTGTGCTCCAAGCCATTATGGTTGGGGTCTTGTTTTTAGGGATAAACTATTACATCTGGCAATCGTTAGCTCGCCTTCAAGGAGGCGAGCGCTATCATCCGTATTTTAAAGTGATCCTCTTTGCTTTGATGGTTTGTTTTCTCGTGTGGTTTACCCCGCACACCATTGCCATGAGTGCCAGTGAGATGAAAGCGATGGGTGCAGCCCAGCATCCGGTCATTGGTCAATTCGGTGTAATGTCCGCTAAGAACGGCGCGATTAACGTGATGATCTGTTTAACCGCCCTGAGTTACATTCTGTATCGACGAGGCAATCGAGTAGTGACTGTGCAGTGGGCATCAAAGGGGAATGCATTACTCATTTTGTTGTTTCTCATGGGGATTGCCAATATTGTGTGGTTGGCTATTTACGGATTCTATATTCCGGCGAATGTTCGAGTGGGGCTTTCTACCCCCCAAGGGATGACGACAGCTACTGTGGTCGTAGGGGGTTTATTGTTAAATCGGTTGTTGTTGCGAGGCGCTCATATTACCGGGCCTGTTCGCTGGGGACGAATTGCCCCGCGTGGGATAGTCGCCTTGTTTGTGGTGGCTGCCGCGTTTTCGTGGGTGATGGGTTTGATGGGGTATATTCGCTCTGTTGGTCGATTGGAGTGGCATATCTCTGAAATAATGCCGGATCGTTCCTCGTGGGCATTTACCCCTTCCTTGGGATTCGCTGCGAAAATGGTCACATTCAATATGATCGTATTCTGGTCATCGGTCTTTTTCGTGTTTTGGCTTAGCCGATGGGATCAACGAGTGGTAGCACGGCGAACGGCTAAATTAACACGGCCTTCTCCGGTGGTTCAGGTGCTTTCAGAAGAGGAATCAGCGTAATGGAATTCTATCGTGGACAACGAAATGGAGTAGCCGTTTCCAGGCGAACGGTAACAACATATTGGGCATGCCTGTTACTGGGTATTGCGGTGAATGGGAGTAGTGTCGTTTGCGCTCAAGATGTACGGAGCCCAGGGCCATCAAATGGCCTCGTGGTCTTGGAAGATTTCCAGAATCCTGATGCAAAAGGATTTCCTCAGGAATGGGAGGGGCAGCGGAGCACGGTCACAGCCCATGAAACCTACACGATTCAACAGGAGGAAGGACTTTTTTTCTTGTCGGCGAAGAGCGCCAGTCAACGAGTGTATACCAAGCAAATTAAATGGGATCCGAAGAAGTACCCTGTACTGACTTGGCGTTGGCGGATAAAGAGTGTTCCCGATAACCCTGAGTTTATTGCCGCAATTTATCCGTCTTTGGATGTCGACTTGTTGTTTATTCCCGTGAACACCAAATACGTGTGGAGTGCTACTTTACCAGTGGGATCAGTCAAAGAGGGAGGCATGTTTAGCTCCACGGAAATTGTTATTCGCAGTGGGACTCAACCGGTCGGAGAGTGGATAGAGGAGCGGGTGAATGTTTATGAAGACTTTCTGAAGATTCATAACCATGAGCCGGCAGTTCGCGCCTGGGGTATTTCGTTATTAGGGGGGCCAGGTGTGGAAGTCGATTTTGGCTCCATTCAGGCCCAGGCTGAATAACTCTTATGTTGAATCCGTCCGATGATGAGGAGCCATTGTGACTGCATCTAAAGTTTTTGATGTCATCTTGGGCATCCTGGGTTTAGGTACCGTGGGCATGCTGATCGGAGTGTTTATGGGAGATGGGTGGCTTCCTGTCACGTTAGTTTTTGGAGCGCTTCTGGGCGCCGGGGTGGGTTTTTTAGGAGGACGTGGGTTTTTTTTGAGCATTTTTATCGGTACCATCTTAGGCGGATTGTTGGCCTTAGGGTTGGGTGGAACTGAGGCTGTGACGGTTGGTGCTGCGTCAGGGGCGGCGATGGGGGGATTTTTGGGAATTTGGATTTCCATGCTCTTGGAAACGTGGCAACAACGGAAGCAGCCCCTTCCTGAACCGGCCGTGGAACATCCTGGTAATTCTCAACCCTAGTCAATCCGGAGCATGGTGATGAATGTGTCGAAGCGAGGGACAAGGTAAACATGGAAAGTCGAGGTGTCCTCATTGGAGCCATTCTGTTTGTTTTCGGCTCATTCATCATGATGATCGTGATGCTGGTGTATGAGACCTTTAAAGGGAAAAAAGAGTTGGAAGCGTTATCGACTGGCCAACCTGCCAGAGTCCGGGTGTTGCAGCCAATGCCCACGCAAGATTTTTCTATGTATAAAACCCTCATCGGTGATGATAATCGGGAAATGGTGGAAATTCCTGAAGGGCCGTTTACCATGGGAACCGGGGATGGAGACCCCGATGAAGGCCCTCCGCATCCGGTGTACCTCAAAACGTTTTACATCGATCTCAAAGAAGTGACGCAGGCGGACTATGAGCGGTATGTCAACATGACGAAACGGGACAGGCCTAAAGTTCCTGTTTTTGAAGATGATGTTGCCAAGTTAGTCAGTCCGGATTATCCGGTGGTGGCTGTGACCTGGAATGATGCGTTTGGTTATTGTCGGTGGGCAGGCAAGCGATTGCCTATTGAAGCTGAGTGGGAAAAAGCTGCACGCGGAGAAGGAAATCGGCGTTATCCTTGGGGCGATAAGTTTGAGTATCAGTTTGCCAATGTGGACGGGGAGGAAGATGGCTTTCGGTATTTGGCTCCCGTGGGGTCCTTTGAAGTGGGGAGAAGTCCGTTCGGATTATATGATTCAACCGGAAATGCGGCGGAGTGGGTCATGGATAATTATTCCGCTGAATATTATCAGCAAGCGCCGTATCGTGATCCCCCTGGTCCGAAAGACGAAGATGTGTATAAAGTTATTCGTGGAGGGTCATGGCGCGAGTCTCGTATAGGCGCCAGAGTCACCAAGCGTTTTTCAGCGAAGATGTGGAGAACCGATGCGAGCGTCGGATTCCGCTGCGCAAAAGATCCTCCGACCGACATTCCTCAATCCTCATAGGCGCCCACCAGGCGCCTCACCGGTGGGAAAGATCGCCCATGTTTTCTCCGTTTAGGCAAAATTGACGATTCAGGTGTAGGAAAACATGGAAGGTCGCTTTAAGCTGATTTTTCTAATTGCGGTATTATTCATGACCGGCCTGCCGGTGTTGGGAATATTGAGAGGAACCGATTCGCCACCGACTCTTCCAGAGGCCGATGCGCCATTGGTTTCGCCTTCCTCATTGGAACCCTCGATAGGCATTGAGTCTCAGGGGCCTGGGACCGGGGAAGAGATGGTTGAAATTCCTGCAGGGGAATTTATTCTTGGAAGCGATCGAGGCGGATTCAATGAAAAGCCCGCTCACGTGGCCAACCTAGAGACCTACTGGATCGATCGGTATGAAGTCACCTATCAGCAGTATATGGAATTTGTTGAGGCGACCGGGCATCGTCAACCTGGCCCGCCCTCTCGATACGCCAGGAAACTCGAAGCATTGCGAGGGCTTCATCAGCCGGTCAGCTATGTGTCATGGAGCGATGCGAATGAATATTGTCGATGGAAAGGCAAGCGTCTTCCTACCGAAAAAGAATGGGAAAAAGCCATTCGAGGTACGGATGGGCGCACCTGGCCGTGGGGAGAGGGGTTGACGGGCCATCCGGCCAATTTCGCAGGAGAGGATGACAGGTTTTTGGTGACAGCTCCTGTTGGGTCATTCCCACTTGACCAAAGTGTGTATGGGGTATATGACGGGGCAGGTAATGTTATGGAATGGACGGATGATTGGTATGTCGAAGATCTCTACCGTCAGAAGAAAAGAACAGTTTCGAATGTGGGTGATCACCCTCTCTCGACTTACAAAACAATGAGAGGCAGTGGGTATACGAGCCAGGGTGGGGATCTCCGAATTACTAATAGGAGTTTTATGGTACCGGACTTTCGGGATGAGACGATTGGTTTTAGGTGCGCGCGTTCAAATTAAGACACAATGGCCAGAATTTTTTGGGGGAGCGCAGAGGAAAAATTTAAAGAAAATCAAAATAGTAGAGGATGAGAAAGACCGCCAAGAGAATATTGACAACCATTCCGGCCAAAACTATAATGTCGAAAATCTTTGCATTTGTACGCATGAGTAATCCCTCTCTTTACATGATCAATGAGTGTTTGAATACCATGAAAAAATAGATTATGTCAATAAAATTATTTAAGGAAAAATATCTAAATTAAAACATGAATTTTAAGAGGGAGGATGTAGAATGGCTGATTCGACAACGGTCGTCAGAGAGTCAACGGAATTAGAGACTAAAATCGGCAAAGCCATTTTTTATGTGACTTGTGCCGTGAGTCTGTGGTTCTTTTATTGGTTAAACGGCATCCAATGCCCCTGCTAATAGACATGACTTCCAAAAAGACGATCTCTCATTTAATTCTCTTAGACCTAAGGAGGAGCACATGCAGACAATTCTGTATGTCATAGTTTCATTGGTTATCTGTATTGGATATTTTCAATTTTTGGATTGGATTCTGATGGATGCTCAGGGCCTTGATTATTTCTATATGTTCCGTTAAGGGAACATTGTTAAAGAATTTTGGATTGATGAATTGAACGATTTGATGGGAAATTTAATGAACATAACACGTTTTCAAAGGAGGTAGGTCAATGGGTCGCCTGTTCAATCAAATGACCCGGGGGAAGAAAAAATTGTTTGCCGTGTCGGCATTAGGCATGATGGGTGGGTTGCTTCTGCTGCCTGTTCTCCTATCTATGACGGCCGTGGCTGGTGGAGGTGGCGCTCCAGCCGGTGGGCCTCCTGCGGATGTGGTTGCCGCACAAAAGGCGGGTGCCGAGGGCGAGGAGAAAAAGGTGGAAATGGGCCGGGATGTCTATTACAAGACCGAAGGTCCGGTCATTGGAATGCCTGCACCCATAACGGCAGACAATGAAACGTATTATCCTCGGTATAACTTCGAAAGTCGTGTCCTCCTTTGGGTGGCCAATCAGCAGCATCTCTATTACGGAAGTTTTGTGTTGGCAGTGCCAATTTTTTGTATGTGTATTGAGTTTGCCGGGATGGTCAGTAAGGATAAGGCGATGGCCAAGAAATATGATCAGTTGGCCTACGACTTTATCAAGATTAGTTTAACTGCTTACTCTCTTACGGCCATTTTAGGTGGGATTCTCATTTTTACGTTCCTGACGCTCTATCCCGCCTTCTTCGGCTATCTGTCGGGAATTTTCCGCCCGGTGATGCATATCTATGCTCTCATGTTTGTGGCTGAGAGCGGTACCCTCTATATCTATTATTACGGGTGGGACAAGATGAGAGAAGGGGTCCTGAAGTGGTTACACCTTAGCATGTCGGTCGTTTTAAATGTGATTGGGACTACATTGATGATGCTCGCTAACTCCTGGATTGGGTTTATGATGTCGCCGGCCGGTGTAGATGAGCAGGGACGATTTCTGGGAAACATCTGGCATGTGATACATACGGCACTTTGGAATCCACTGAATGTACATAGAATTTTGGGAAACATGGCTTTCGGGGGTGGTGTGGTGGCTGCTTACGCAGCGTACCGATTCCTGTCATCAAAGACGGACGAAGAGCGAGCCCACTATGACTGGATGGGTTACATCGCTATGAGTTTAGGTGTGGCGTTCCTTATTCCTCTACCATTTGCGGGCTATTGGTTGATGCGCGAGGTGTATGCGTATCGACAACAAATGGGTATTACGCTGATGGGGGGGTTGTTGGCGTGGTTGTTTATTATTCAAGCCACAATGATCGGAATCCTCTTTCTGACCACAAATTATTACCTGTGGCAGGCTCTTGGTCGAATGACCGGGGGGGAAAGATTTCAAAAGTATATTAAGTATCTCGTGTTTATCCTGGTGGTTGGCCTCTTGGTCTTTATCACCCCGCATACTATCGTGATGAGCCCGGCTGAATTGAAAGCAATGGGTGGTCAGCAGCACCCGGTCTTGGGGAATTATGGGGTGATGTCGGCTAAAAATGGCGGCATTAATGCCATTATTATGACGACTATTTTGAGTTTTATCTGGTACCAGCGTGGAAATAGGGTGCCAACCGTGAGTTGGGCAAAATTCGGCAATATCTTTATGGGATGTTTCTTTGTCGTTGCCCAAATAAATAATATTTGGCTAGCCTGTTATGGGTATTTCATTCCTGCGAATGTGCGTATCGGTTTGTCGGTTCCACAGGTGGCAGGAACATTATCGTGTCTTCTGTTGATGACGCCGTTAAATTTAGCAATGTTAAAGGGGGCGAGGCCGCTAGGACCAATTCAATGGGGGAAAATTGCCCCTCGTTCACAATATGCACTGATTATGTTGGCAACGGCATTCACGTGGATGATGGGATTGATGGGATACATCAGATCGTCGGTGAGATTGTTCTGGCATGTAAACGAAGTCATGCGGGATAATTCGCCGTGGGCTTATACCCACACGATCGGATTTGCGGCAAACGTCATTTCGTTTAATGTGCTGTTTTTCTGGGTAACCATAATGTTTGTGTTTTGGTTGGGAACCCTTGGTGCGAAAAAAGTGCCGGTTACGGCACCAGCAGGGCAGCCAATTCCATCTCCTCAACCCGCAACTGGTCATTAAGCTACGAATAATACAATTACAAACAATATGGGGCCGCTTAAAGGCGGCCCCCAAGGTGGAGGATTGAACTGTGGTTGAGTTACTGGGACGGGCGATAGCAATGGGTTGGCCTGTACTGCTCATGCTGGTTGGCCTATTGCTGTATTTTCAGGTTTCAATTTCTGACCCTGGAAAAAAGAAACGTGCGAGTTTTCAGACCTTAATTGGAATTCTTTGTGCTTTTTTGGCGTTTATCGCAATTTCAAATTATACCTACAATTTTTATGGTGAAAGTCGATTGCTACCGGTGTCATTGGTGATGATCACCCTTATGGCTTTCGTCATGGGCATTTATTTTCCTAATATTAGTGCTCTCATGAAAATTGGCGGTTTTATGTTTTTCGTGGCGGCGGCTCTTTCAGGCTATGGAAATTGGTTGCCCCAGGTGGAAGGAGGATTTCCTCCTCCTGTGGTTAAACTTGACTTCCAAAGTATGTCATCGCAACAGTTAGGTGATGAGGGGGAAAAGATTATCTTTGGTGGAATTGGTCAAAGTAAAACTCAGGGAGCCATTGGGAAAGGACAATGCCCGTTATGCCATGGATTCCAGCAAGGGTTTTTGAGTGAACGGGCTCCAAACCTATTTGGAATTCCTGATCGAGCGGTGACTCGTTTAGATGAACCTAATTATCATAAGGGCAATCCAGCAGCTAGGACTTCGAGCGAAAAGGAAGCATTTCCAGGCTCAGGAACTGCTGAAAATGCCCAAGAATATATTGCGGAGTCTCATGCATGTCCCAGTTGTTATGTGGTACCTGGGTTCGGTGTTAAAGGTTCAAACGATACTGAAAGCCCAATGCCCAAGATCCATAAACCACCAATATCGTTGAGTTTAGGTGAATTGGCGGCAGTAGACACCTGGCTGTATGTCAGGGAAGGAAAAGAGGCGCCATCCTACGAGGAAATCGTCACGTCATATGAAAAATTCATTCCGGAAGCTGATCGCCCTGTTGCGGGTGGCGAGGAAGAGAAGGGCGGTGGAGGAAATATTTTGGCGGATGGGAGCGAGCCACATGACAAGCTCTTTATGAAGGCTGGTTGTCCAGCCTGCCATACCATCCCTGGGATTGAAGGAGCGGTTGGAAAAGTTGGTCCTCTGTTAATGGAGGGGACGAATGCCATCAACCGTATTAAAGATTCGAATTATAAAGGTAAAGCCAAATCGCCGAAGGAATACATCACCGAGTCGATATTGGACCCGAGTGCTTATGTGGTGAAGGATTTTCCGGATAATCAAATGCCAAAGGATTTCGGCGTAAGATTGACCGGTGGAGCTCTCAATAAAATCGTGGATTATTTGGCGCAATTAAAAGAGGGCCAACCTTTGCCTCCAAAAGAATGATAAGTTTAAAAAGGAAAATAAATAGAAGGGTTAAATCTGAATAAGGAGTAAGGATGAAATGACCTGGCTAAAACTAGTCGAAGGCTACATGCCCATGCAGATGATCACCGAATTAGCCATCTGCATTCTGGCGTTTTCCATTGTGAATTATTTGCTCAAACGGGCCGGGATGGGCCTGCCGAAGTTTTGGGCAGGTATTTTTGTCTTCGCGTTTGTGTTGTGGTATCTCAAGTATCGAATTTATCCCCCAATTCCGTTTAGCGTGCGAGCTATTTATGGCACGGTGACGGCTTGCGGTATTTTTATGTGGGTCTCCGGTTCGCAACCGGAGTGGGAAGAATTCAAGCGTCCCATAATCAACGTGTTAGATGCGAAAACTGGGTTCACCAAGGCCATGCGACTGGCTCTCTTAATTCTTTTACCTATAGGTCTGTGGGGATTTGCATATAATTCATTCCTCCCAAGTTTTGATGAACCAATCGAATTGAGGACCGTGCATCCTGCCCCTCCGGCAACGACCAAAGTCCACGGAAAAACCTATGTATTGCAGACAGCTTCCAACCCTTACCGGATTAATCCCCAGGGAAAATATGATCAAGGCTATACCGATAGTCACATTGTGGATCAATCTATGGGGCGCTTGATGAAGAATGTGAATAGCGCGGAAGATAACCCCTGGGATCCGAATGCCAAGGGTTATATCAAGCATGTGCGGGAAGGCGGAGAAATCTTCTTTCAAAATTGCCATTTCTGTCATGGCGATAATCTGAATGGTCGGGGGCTCTGGGCCTTTGCATTCAATCCAATTCCTGCCAATTTTACCGATGCGGGAACCATCGCGCAGTTACAAGAAACTTTTGTGTTTTGGCGTGTAGCCAAAGGGGGAATCGGACTTCCAGGAGAAGGGTTTCCTTGGGCATCCGTCATGCCGCCCTGGGAACAGCATTTAACCGTCGATGAAATCTGGAAGGTGGTCATGTTTGAATACTGGCACACCGGGTATTACCCGCGGACTTGGGATTAAGGGGGGGACGCGGAAATGCAAAAATTTCATCACTATAACTATACTGGAAATTTAGGAAAGAGGATGGTTATGAAGGAAATGAAACCGGACGAGTACGGTAGGTGTGGTCTTGGCGCCTGGGTTCTCAGTCTCAGTCTCATCATGGGGGGAGTGGGTATGGCTACCACGTCCCACGGCCAGATGGCAGAAGGGTTTGCGGAAGGAAGCCGCCCGGCTCCGCCACCTGCTCAACAAATCGAAGCTGGGAAGCGGGTGTATTTTACAAAATGTGTATGGTGTCATGGCGTTAACGGGGCCGGGGACGGACCGGGAGCAGACCGTCTATGGCCAAGGCCACGGAATTTCAATTCTGGGACGTTTAAAATCCGTCATACCGCCAGCGGGCAATTGCCATTGATTGATGTGGACTTGTTCCAAACTGTGACCCATGGCTTGCCTGGTTCGGCCATGCCATCTTGGGAAGGCATTTTAACGGAGAATCAGCGCAGAGATGTCTTGGCCTTCGTGACAACGGAATTGGTTAAGGACCGGAGTTGGCAAGATGAAGAATTTGAAGAATTTCATATCTTGCAACTAGACAAGATTGAGCAGATCTCCCCGTCGGTGGAATCAATTAAACGTGGATCAGAGTTGGTCGTAGAAATGAAATGTATTGAGTGTCATGGTCTTGAAGGGCGCGGGGATGGCAATCCTTTTAATCTCAAGGATGACTGGGGTTTTTCCATCCAACCTGCGGACTGGCACAAATGCTGGAATTTTAGGGGCAGCCGCCAGGATGCCTATAATGTCAAGAATATTTTTAGGACCTTTTCCACTGGAGTCAGTGGGACCCCGATGCCTTCGTTTGCCGACAATATGACGGTGGAGGATCGGTGGCATGCTGCCAATTATGTGGCCAGTTTGTGTGAGCGTGATAAGGATGTGGATATTGCCGGTGGAAATGTGACGGATGAGATCGCCAAGTCGTTATTCGAAGGCAAGCCAAGGGCAATTGACTCTCTAACGGATAAACCGAAGGTCAATTTCGTTGTTCCTTCAAAGTTCGTTGAGGGAGAGCTACCGGCTGATGAACATGATGAACGATGGAATCTTGTTGAACGCAATATTGTCGCCATGGGGGGACAAATTACCCATAAGCCCCGCAACTTCGTTACCAGAATTGACGATGTGTGGGTCCAATCCCTCTATAATGAAACGCATATTGCGTTCATGTTCCGCTGGGATGATCGCACCAAAAGTGTGCTACAAGATGAACTTGACTGGGAACCTTGGGAAGTTAACCTGGGTGATTATGGCATAGAAGAGCAACCACCAGGAGGATCAAAATTCGATGATGATCCGGCTCACGAGGAATCCCTTGCTGCCAAGCAAACATCCTATCAAGTCTTTAATGACGGGATTGCTTTTCAATTTCCCATAAAATGGCAGGAATTGCCTGCACCTCGCAAACCACGATATTTCTGGGGAGATGAAGGCTTTCCTGTGGATATCACAAAGTGGACGGCTGATGGCAGCTTGAAAGCCTATCAA
>WHTE01000079.1 GCA_009377845.1 Nitrospirales bacterium
GGAACACCCATCAAGATCGATACGGTCGCCACGCTGGAAACTCAAGGATTAACCGGGTTGGCGGTCCTGAATTTGGCAGGTGGAAGTCGTGAGGCTCCGCTATTAGAGATCCAAACCGGTCAGGAATATCCGGTCATACAAACGAAACCGTCCTTTTTTTACCGATTGGATATGGCCCTCTCCCGTCTTCTTTCAGAACAGGGACTTTCCAAGCTTTTGAGTAGTTTGAATGCGTTCAGTGAGAACGCCACTGCTTTCCTGAATGAGGAGAACCGGGCAAAGTTGGAAGGGACTCTCAACGATCTTTCCAGGTTATCTCACACATTGAGCAAACATAGTGAATCGATCGGTCAGGGAATTGATCGGGCGTCCGAAGCTACCGGGAATCTGGCCATCCTGACCTCAGCCGTGAACGAGAACATGCCAAGACTTGTGGAGCGGATTCATCTGAGTGCCACGGCAGTACAGAAGGTGACGGAAGAATTGGCGCAAGCGGGAAAGGCTGTGCAAACGATGGTTCAGGAAAGCCGGCCGGACATACGACAATTCACGCGCGAAACCCTCAGGGAAACCGGCTTGTTGATTGGTGAACTTCGACAGCTCACCTCCACTTTGCAACGGGTGGCTTATCAAATCGAGCGGGAACCCGATTCCCTGATATATGGAAGACCGGCTCAACCCAGAGGTCCGGGCGAGTAATCCAATGAGGAGACTCATCCACCCCAGTCTGATGCTGTGGTGCTTAGCCTTTCTGACCGCCTGTGTTCCGATGAGGGTAACACAGGACCCCATTCGCACCTATGTCCTGGGCTTGGATGAGGGAACTGCCACCATGGAGTCTCCTCATTCTCGTTCTTCAGAATTGCCGACTCTTCTGGTGACGGTACCTGAACCTGCCCCTGGCTTCGAATCGACGCACATGGTCTATGTGAAGATCCCCTATGAGTTGAATAGCTTTGCCACCAGCCAATGGGTGGAGACTCCGGCCCGTATGCTGGCCCCAGTCATCGTTCAAAGATTAGAGGACAGTGCGCTCTGGAGTGCCGTCGTGCAAATGCCGACCTCGGTTCGAGGCGACTTCCGTCTTGATATCGATCAGGTGGCGTTGGCGCAAGAGTTCCTCCAGCAACCCAGCCGTGTTCGGTTGGCGCTTCGGGCGCAGTTGACGACCATTCGCGATCCCGGTGTCATAGGGGCGAGGAGTTTTGAGGTTTGGGAAGAGGCTTCCAGCGAGGATGCCTACGGAGGGGTGCTCGCCGCGCAGCGGGCGGTGAGGCGGCTCCTGGATGGACTCATGGAATGGCTGGGTAGTTGTCTTCACGGAAGTCAGTTTCCGTCGTGTTAAAGCATGACGGTCCCGACACAGGGAAAAGGGAGGAGGGGCCTAAGAAATCAAGGATACCCCGGGTTTTATTGCGGCCACTGCCGTATCTTGCCTTTGTCGGGCTCGCTTCCTGCCAGATGATGTGGACCGATGGTCATTCACCACAGCCCGATGCGGAGAAAGGCCGGGCCATCTTCCAGGAATCGTGCGCGGTCTGCCATGGGGCATCCGGGAAAGGAGATGGCTATACGCATTTCACTCCGCCACCCGCTGATTTGAGTGCAGCGGCGACCAAGGAAAAACCCGATGGAGAGTTAGCACGAAGAATTCGCGACGGGCATGCCAATACCGCCATGGGAGCCTGGAAATATGCCCTTTCAAATGAGGAGATTCGCGCCGTGCTGGTGTACATCAGAACACTCGGCGGAGCGACTAGTCGATTGTCGATCTTTCTTTGTGTCATAGGCGGGCAACCCACGCATGGAGGATGGGGTATGTTCGGGAATGGATGAAAATGCGGTATTTCGAACCGCCATTCGGCGTTTCGAACGATTAGGACAAAACCTTTTCCCCTCTCTTCTATTTCTCTCGAGTTCCAGATCACGCCCCATCTTGACTTCCGCTACCTTGTGCGGAAACAGCACTTGCTTTTTTCTAATATGTCTATTATTCTAGACATATGGAAATTAAGGATGCACTGCTGGCTTTTGATGCCCTTTCACAAGAAACGCGATTGCGCGTCTTTCGTCTTTTGGTGGAATACGGCCCGGAAGGGGCGCCCGCCGGAGCCGTAAGCGACGCATTGGCCATTCCCCATAACACGTTATCCTTCCATCTCTCGCACATGAGCAACGCCGGGCTGGTCCTCTCCCGGCGTGAAGGTCGGTCGATTATCTACATCGCCAACTTTGAATTTTTCGCCAACCTGATCCGCTACATGGTGGAGGACTGCTGCCGCGAGGACATGGCCAGTGTTCGGGATAGTAAAAAAAAGAATTGCAGCATCATTGAACTTTGGAATTGTTGTCAACCCACTCACAAGGAGGCACATCCATGAAACGTCTTCATATTCATATCGGAGTCGAACAGTTGGAAGAAGCCATCGGGTTTTATAGCAAACTGTTTGGGGTGGAACCGGTCAAACACAAACCGGACTATGCCAAATGGATGCTCGAAGATCCCCGCGTGAACCTGGCCATCTCCACGCGAGCCTCCAAGAAAGGCGTGGATCATCTGGGCATTCAGGTGGAGGAGGAACAGGAGCTGGCGGACATCCGGCAACGACTCAAAGCCGGGAATCTCCCGGTGGGAGAAGAAGGCGAGACCCTCTGCTGTTATGGCAAATCGGATAAATCCTGGGTTCTGGATCCTGCTGGAGTACCATGGGAAGCGTACCGCACCATGGAAGATGCGGAAATATTCTCCGGCTCGTCCGAGGCTGCCGAGGGGGCGTGCTGCGCGCCGTCAACGATGGACCAGCCTGGAAGTTGTGACCTATCCGAAGAAAAAGTGAGTTGCTGTTCCTGATGAGGTCCGATCTCATGAGGGTTCTGGTCCTCTGCACGGGCAACTCGTGCCGTTCCATCATGGCCGAAGCCCTCATCAACCACTTGGGACAAGGACGCTTTCAAGCTTGGAGTGCAGGAAGCCATCCGGCGGGATACGTGCATCCCGGCTCCATAGCCACCTTAAAACGACATGGGGTCGATCCTGGACAGCCGCGCAGTAAATCTTGGGATGAAATGACCACACGCATATTTGATCTGGTCATTACCGTCTGCGATCAAGCCGCCGCCGAAGCATGCCCCATCTTTGCCGGCCAACCTCGAAAACTGCATTGGAGTATTCCCGATCCAGGCAGAACGTCCGGCACGGAGGCGGAGATCCAAGCCGCGTTTGACCAAACGTTTTTCCTGCTCAAGGAAAGAATTCATGGGTTGTTGGTAACAGGTTGAGTTTCACCGGTGAGGTACTGTCTGTTGAATGGTGAACGATCAATGACATACACCTGTCCAGGAGACCAAATTTTCTTGAGTGAAACGAAGGATCTCGCTAAGCCCTGGTTGCTCCACTTGGGTTCAGATCCTTCGCCGGGAGGCTCAGGATGACACTTCATGAAGGCATCATCAGAGTGCTCACGTGTTTGTCCAATGTCTGAATGGTGAAATCGCAGATTTGACGCGTGATAGAAATGACCGCTTGCGCCCCCCGTCGTTTATCGTTTGTAGACCGCAACCTCACGGCGTGGATCGTACTGGCCATGGCGGCCGGCGTCGCGGTTGGCTCTGTATTCACCGGGGCACCGGCATTCCTGGACAGTCTCTCTCTGGGGGCGACCAACATCCCCATCGCCGTCGGCCTTATTCTTATGATGTATCCCCCGCTGGCCCGGGTGAAATATGAAGAACTGCCCTTCATCTTTCGCGATTGGAAAATCCTTCTCCTGTCACTCGTCCAAAACTGGGTCATTGGCCCTCTGCTCATGTTTGGCCTGGCCGTGACGTTTCTCCGCGAGACGCCGGAATACATGACCGGGCTCATCCTCATCGGCTTGGCGCGATGTATTGCCATGGTCCTTATCTGGAATCAACTCGCCGAAGGCAACAACCAATATGCGGCTGCACTGGTGGCCTTCAACAGTCTCTTTCAATTGATCTTCTTTAGTGGACTTGCCTGGTTCTTTTTACAAGTCTTGCCGCCGCTCTTGGGACTTGCCGGACAGATCGTCGACATTAGCTTCCGCGCGATTGCCGAAAGTGTTTTCATTTATCTCGGCATCCCCTTTGTGTGCGGGTTCCTCTCACGGTGGATAGGGATCAGGCAAAAAGGCCGCGAGTGGTATGATCAGCGGTTCCTCCCGAAGATTGCTCCCATGACGCTGATGGCGCTTCTGTTCACGATTTTCGCCATGTTTACACTCAAAGGCGGCACGGTGTTGAGCCTGTCGGGAGATGTCCTCCGCATTGCCGTGCCGCTTACTCTCTATTTCATTATCATGTTTCTGGTCAGTTTTGGCATGGGAAAACTCATTGGGGCGGATTATGGAAAAACCACCGCAACGTCCTTCACCGCAGCCAGCAACAATTTTGAGTTAGCCATTGCCGTGGCCATCGCCGCATTCGGCCTGGGATCGTCCGTCGCCTTTGCCACCGTCATTGGCCCCTTAGTCGAAGTGCCGGTATTGTTGGCGCTCGTGAATGTCGCCCTCTGGTTCCGAAAAACATGGTTCGTGAAAGAGCCGGCACCCGCACCCACCTGAGGAAAATGAGGGAGTGTTGAAAAAGGCCGCCGTGCCTGCGCCGGAGCTCCCGGCCTTCGTAGCTGAAGCTACTTCGGCGGAGTAGGCTCAGCAGGCAGGCCAGCGGCGTTCCCTGCCTTCGCCGGAGCGGCTCACGTCTATGCGCTGAAGCGCTTCGACGCGCAAGCGCGTAGGCAGGTCGCCCCTTGGCCGTGCTCACATACTCCTTCGTACGCTTCGCACAATCTGCTTGTTCTCTCCTATCGTGCATTGCCTAATATTTTCAGACATGCAAACATAGGCATAGGCAACAAAGAATGTGGAATACGTCATTCATGCTGATCCGTATGAGGAGAAACGCCGTGGACCGTTTCAACAGCACACTCGTCTTCACAAGTGGGTTGATCGCCCTGTTTGTTCTTCCGGGTTGCAGCAACCATCCCGTCAAAACCGAAACCGCCGCCCTTCATCCCATAGACATCAAAGAATGGCGGGTGCCCTGGGACCAGACGAGGCCGCGTGATCCCTACGTGGATCAGCAGCATCGCGTGTGGTTTGTGGGACAGAGTGGAGATTACATCGCTGTGCTGAAATCTGAACTTGGGCAATTTCATCAATTCAAACTGGACTCCGGCACCGGTCCGCACAATCTGATCGTCGACAAACAAGGACAGGTCTGGTATGCCGGAAACCGCGCCGCCCATATTGGAAAACTCGATCCGGTCACCGGGAATGTCACCAAATATCCCATGCCCGATCCGAAGGCCACCGATCCTCACACCTTATTTTTGGCAAGAATCGGGATATCTGGTTTACCGTGCAACAAGGAAATTTCGTGGGGCATCTCGATATGGACACCGGGCAGATTCAGTTGATGCCGTTACCGACTCCACATGCTCGCCCCTATGGCATCGTTCTCGATACCACCCATTCTCCATGGTTTGTCGAATTCGGTACTAACAAATTGGGAACGATCGACCCGGACACACATGCCGTGCGGGAATTTCCGCTTTCACGGAGCGAGGCACGACCACGACGACTGGGAGTCTCCTCCAGCGGTGTCATTTGGTATGTAGATTATGCCGAAGGCTATCTTGGGTCCTACCACCCAAAAACAGGCCATATTCAGGAATGGCTGGTGCCCGGAGGAACCGATGCCCGACCGTACGCCATGACCATCGATGAGCAGGATCGGGTGTGGTTTGTGGAAACGGGCTCGAACCCTAATCGCCTCGTCGGATTCGATACGCAAACCCGAACGGTCATCAGTCTCACCGGGATCAACAGCGGTGGCGGAACCGTCCGTCATATGGTCTATCACCACCCGACACGAACCATTTGGTTCGGCACGGATACCAACACCATCGGGCGTGCCCTAATCCCCTAGATACGTTCCCCGACAGTGGACAAACATGTGTGCACTTTGATGATGCCTTCTTGATGATGATGTTGTTGTCATCCTGAGCCTCCCTGCGAAGGATCTGTGCCCAGGTGGAGCCGCCAGGGCTTAACGAGTTCTTTCGTTTCCCTGCGTGGGACATGGTCCTCCTGGACTGGCGCGTATCATTGATCGGTCACTATTCAACACTCCAATCTATTTGGTGGCGCTCAAGCATTGAGCAATACCTTGCCTGGAAAAATGAAAACGTGGGAACATCGTGTGAAGGGATAATGCGAGGAATAACTGCCAATCTCATGCAAAAGGAGCAGGCATGTACATGAAATCAAATTCGCTATCCTGCGTGCGGAGACGATTCTGCCTTTCATTCATCTTCATGGTTATGGTCCTGGCAGGAATCCCGCAATGGAGTCTGGGCGAAACGAATCATGGAAACCCTGCAGCATTGGGGCAACTGGGATCCATCGAATTTCCTGCATCAGGGTCCACAGAGGCGCATCCTCATTTTCTCCGTGGAGTCGCGGCGCTTCATTCGTTCTGGTATGAGGAAGCCATCGAGGCTTTTCGTCGATCCATCACCATCGACCCGAATTTTGCGATGGGCTATTGGGGTGAGGCAATGGCGCATAATCATCCAATCTGGAAGGAAGAAAATATTGATGCGGCACGGGCCGCACTTCAAAAAATCGCACACGATTCACGGCTTACCGTCAGAGAACTCCGGTACCTCCAGGCGGCACAGACCCTATTCGGCGAGGGGGACAAACTCGACCGTGATCAGACCTATGCGGCCGAAATGGAGCGGATCGCGGGTGAGTTTCCCGATGACCTTGAGGCAACCTGTTTTTATGCTCTGTCGTTGCTTGGACTGGCGACCCATTTTAATGACAAGCCGGACATTCAAGAGAAATATCGCGTGCAAGCGGGTGCCCTCACCTTGGGGGTGTATGGAGTGAATCCTAATCACCCGTGCGCCGCGCATTATACGATCCATGCCTTTGACGATCCGATCCACGCCATCCTTGCCCTGCCTCAAGCGCGTCGATATGCCAAGATCGCCCCGGAAGCCCATCATGCGCAACATATGCCCGCCCATATTTTTGTCCAACTCGGCATGTGGGACGAAGCGGCGGCTTCCAACAAGGCCGGGTGGGAAAGTTCACAAGCCTGGGTGAGAGACAAGCAGTTACCGTTGGCGCTTCAGGATTACCATAGTCTGCAATGGTTACAGTATGTCTACCTCCAACAAGGCCGCTACAACGCCGCGGCCGCTCTGCTTTTGGACAAACAGGGAGATATGGGGCAGATCTCATCGAGTGACTCATCACAAGTGCTTGGCTATGACCGAAAAGTCAGCCGGAATTACGATCAAATGGTGGCTGCCTTCATTGTAGAAACGGAACGATGGAACCAGGCCCGGCAGCCTTGGCAGGTGAAAGACATTCGGTTTGGTGAGGAGTCTCCAGCAAAAGCCGCTTATGTTCGGGAATTTGCGGAGAGCATGGCCAAAATAAGAAATCAAGGAATCGTGTTACAAATACACCCGGGGGCTGCCCCGCCCGAACCTAAACGGTCCACTGATTCGGGACAATCGATCACCTCACAAATCTGGAATTTACAACTGGCGGCGTTGAAACAGTTCATCAACGGCGATCTTTCCCGGGTCACACAACTGCTTGATCAGGCCACCGCGCTGGAGGAATCCCTCCCGCCTCCTTCCGGTCCGCCAGATCTCATCAAGCCCACCCATGAACTCTATGGCGAAATCCTGCTGTTCATCGATCGGCCACAAGACGCGCAGCAAAAATTCGAGCGGGCGCTTTTATGGCATCCCAATCGGGCACGTTCACTCCTTGGCCTGGCACGAGCGGCAGCCCAATTGGGACATATCCAGGCGACTCGTCAAGCCTATGCCACCTTTCTGACCATCTGGAATCAGGCGGACTCCGATCTCCCGGAGTTGCAGGAAGCCAAGAAGTTTCTTCAAGAAACTGCACAGCCATAAAACCCACATGGGTCATTCCCGACATTCGTAATCGGGAATCCATCTTATGTTTGTCATTCCGGCGTGTCTTTGGAAGGAATCCATCCTCACTTGTCATTTCCGTCAGCTTTTAGTGGAATCCATATTTTTTTCTAAATTCCAAATCTGGGCCGGATCAATTAAGAGAAGCCATTCATCGTCTTCAAACCCTGTTATATGCTGCCTAACAGTTTATGCAAAAACCTTACATGAAATGTAAGGTTTATGTGTGTAGTTTTATATAATTTGCAAAAAAGTTAAATTTTATTTAACTTATATGTATGAAAAGAGAAGAAAGCCGGGGTGACAAACTGTATGCCTTGGCAGAAAGTCAGGGTGGGTATTTCACGGCTGCGGACGCAAAAGACTTGGGGTACGCGTATCCGCACCAGCATTTCCACGTAAAAAGAGGAAACTGGACCCGAGTTGATCGAGGCATCTTCCGTCTCAAACACTTCCCGGTTTCTTCCAACGAAGATCTCATTCATTGGTGGCTGTGGAGCCGGAAACAAGGAGTGATTTCTCACGAATCAGCCGCAGCCATCTATGAGATAGGCGACGTGCTCCCACGAACGACCCACCTCACCGTCCCGCAAAGCTTTCGAAAAGTCGGGCCAGGATCCGTCATCCTTCATAGGGCACAACTTCACCCGACAGACATAGAAATGCGTGAGGGGTTTGCCATCACGACTCCACTTCGAACAATTTTGGATCTCACTCAGGGGCAGCTTGATCCTGAACGCCTGAGTCTGGTGACAAAAGATGCTCTTCAAAAAGGCCTCGTCACGAGAAAAGAGATACTCCACGTCCTAGCCGAAATGCCTGAGAACATCGATCAGGCCGCTCAAATCACGTTGCAACTTGCCGTGAGGGACGACAGGTGAGGTATCACAGCCCTACAGCGTTTCGACAAGCGTTGGAAGAACGGCTTAGGCAACACGAACGACAGACGGGAGAACCTCTGGTTCGACTGAGAAAACGGATCACGTTTGAGAGATTTATGGTCAGACTTCAGGAAAAGGAGAACAGTCCCTGGGTTTTAAAGGGCGGATTTGCATTGGAGCTTCGACTCGGGGAACGGGCCCGCATGACCATGGACCTCGATTTGGGAGTGGACCTTGGATATTTTCATCCGACTGAAATCACGGCAGCAACCGTGGCAAGCAAATTGAGAGAGGATGCCGCAACCTCCAACGGAGATTATTTTACCTTTGTCGTCCCTGAAACCGGTGAGGCGGACCTAGCTATCCCTGGAGTCAAGGCTTTCCGGTATACCGTCGAGGCCCGACTGGATGGACGGCGGTTTGAAACCAATCGCATCGACATAGGACTCGGCGATCCTCTCATCCCCCCGTTTGATACACTAGAAAGCAGCGACCTTCTTTCATTCGCTAATATTCCACGAGTCACGTTTCGAGCCACCTCGCGAGCACAGCATTTGGCCGAAAAAATCCATGCCCTCACGCGACCGTATGAAGATCGGATCAACACACGAATCAAAGATCTCGCCGATATCATCTTGCTGCTAAACCTGGGACTGCCCAACACGCATGAAGTCAAAAAAGTGGTCACTGAGGTATTCGTTGCCAGAAAAATACACGAGATTCCGACGGTCATCGAACCACAACCGAAATCCTGGGCCACACCCTATTCGGTCATGGCAGAAGAGCTGGGCATTGCCGAAATCAAATTGGATAGCGCGATCACCCGGATAAACGATTATTGGAAAACACTCTTTCCCTAGGAGTCAGTCTGACTTTGGGAATCGAGAGCGAAAAAGCGGCTGAGTGAAGCCAGATTTTGACGCTTTGGCCGGCCCAAGCCGCAGGGTTTCTGGCTCTGATAAAGCCGACACATGAGACGCACGAATTGTATGGTGAAATTCTGCTGCTCATTGTTCGGCCAAGAGACGTGCAACGACAATTCGAGCGAGCGCTTTTATGGCATTCCAATCGGGCACGGTCAGCCCTCGGCCTGACACGAGCGGCAACCCGAATAGGAAATATCCACGCCGCACGTCACGCGTACGTCACCCTTCTGAACATATGGAATCAGGCCGACCCTGCCCTCGCCGAGTCGCACGAAGTGAAACAGTTTCTGCAAGACACCGCTCACCAATAAGATCTACGCCGGTCATTCCTGCGGTCCGTGGCAGGAATCTCTCTGCACTCGTCATGCACGATAGTAGTAATCGGGAATCCATCTTTCTTTTAGTCATTCCTGGCATTAGTAATCGGAGTCTACCTTATAAGCATTCCCCCTAAATTCTATCTGTACATTATTCAAAAGGTTGGGTAGCATGGCCATAGTTTTACTTGTATAAATTTCCAATAGTAAAAATTGTGGTTTGTAATTTTAAATTAGAAAAAACGTAATGCGTCTGACAAAAATTCAGGTCCAAAACTATAAATCTTTCATCGACTCTGGCGATGTTCGTTTAGAAAGAGTGCAGGCCCTTGTCGGGGAGAATAACGCTGGTAAATCTAATCTCCTGCGTGCCATTGAATGGTTTTTGTCAGGCGGTGCTAGCGGTGTTTCTGCTAATGATGTCCCTGATAAAAATCATCCGATGGTTGTTCAAGGCGAATTTACGCAGCTTTCAGAAGCTGAGCGGAAACATTTACGCCGATATCTTTTAGGAGATAGGTTGATAATTCGTAAAGAGTTTCAAGTAAGCCTTCAGGAAAAAACAGACAAACATAAAAACGAAGTCGCTTTTCATGGGTACTTTGCGGACCCGAAGGACTGGTGGTTGTCCATTCCCAAGATACTTGATAAGAAAGGAAGCCGACCAAAATGGACAGAAATCGCAGAGGAGCAGGGAATACTTCAGTATGTGAAAAATTCCCAAGGTAATGTAGACAAGAAAAGTTATGAGCAAGGAATTGGACAAATAATAGTAGAGCAGAAAAACATTGAGTTTGATGAACCGAAATTATCCGATGCAAAGGCATTGGGGTTTCAGCAAAATCTCTTACGTTTCCTCCCAGAATTTTTCTTGCTGCCTGCAATTACGGACTATTCCGACGAAATCGACAAACGAAGTTCGTCTACGGTATTCAGACGGCTCATGGCTCATCTCTCCGAGCGTATTCTAAAGACCGACCCACGCTATCAGGAACTGGAAGGTGCACTCCAAAAAATAAAGAATCTTCTAAATCCACCGAGGCCAAATGGAAAGGAGGGAGAAGAAAAACAGCTACGATTAGAGAGTCTTGGAAGGGTAGAAAAAGAACTCGGTGAACTGATTATTAGGTTGATGCCCTCTGTAAGAAGAATTCAGATGGAAGTTGCAATAAAAGAAACCCCAGATCTTTTTTCGGCAGGTGTTACGTTGCAAGTAGACGATGGGGTGCTAACCGATGTACTTGACAAAGGCCATGGGTTACAGAGAAGTGTGGTGTTCGGATTACTTCAATTGCTTATTAAAAACTCTCGCGCACAAGGAGAAGGCCAGGGAGAACAAGTGGAGAGAGGTGGTAGGGCGATATTGCTCGCAATCGAAGAACCCGAACTTTACATACATCCTCAATCCCAACGACTAATTTATCGCGTTCTTGAGGAATTTGGTTCGGGATTTCTTCCGGATGGGTACCCTGGCGATCAGGTGATTTATTCAACCCATTCTCCTGCCTTTGTTGATGTCTCATCCTATGAAAGGGTGGCAATTGTCAGAAAAACGGAACCTACAATAGGAAGTAAGGTCTTGCAGTGTGGATCTGGCGTATTAGGAGACGTCTCGCAAAGAAAAGCGTTTAAACTTTTCAATAGCTTTGACTTAAAGCATAACCAGTTGTTCTTTGCCAGGAGGGTAGTTCTGGTTGAAGGAGAACAAGATGAGATATGTCTCATTTCAGCAGGCCGTAAATTGAAGCTGTTTTTGGAATTTCCGGAGGAAATTGGGCATACAATTATAGTTTCTGGAAATAAAGAGGAAATACCGAAATTTCAAAAAGTTTTAAATGCGTTTGGCATCGGCTATGCGGTGCTCCTTGAAATGGATGGCAAGTCAGGAGAGAAGGGGAAAAACGCAGAGATCATTAAATTGGCTGGCGTAGTAAATCAAGTCGCTAGGCTGCCCCATAAAATGGAGACTGCCGCGGGGCTAGCGGACCATTTCAAGGACACGTTTGAGTGTATTCGGCATTTTTCTGACCCAGCCCGAATTACGCCACAATTGGAAACCGTAGTGACAGAACTGTTCCAGGTAGAGACAGCTAATTGAAATCAATTTTCACAAAAAACACAGTAAAGCTTTATTGCCGGCGGATCCCTTCAGCTTGCAAAGTGCACCGGATCTTTTAGCAAGTTATGGAAAATCGTAAGCAACCAAAAGTTCAAGCGGCAGAAGTTACCTATGAGCTTCATTCGCTTGGGTGGAAAGCATTTCAGAACCTTTGTGTCACAATAGTGGGAGAAGTATGGGGACAAGTAGTGCAGAGCTATTTTGACTCCAGAGACGGTGGAAGAGATGGTGCATTTCACGGCATTTGGAAGTCAAAGGCTGGTGAGTCCTATCAGGGAGCTTTTACGGCACAATGCAAGTTTACGGCCAAGGCAGATAAGTCTCTACGCCTCGCGGATCTAACAGACGAATTGGTGAAGGCACAGCGGCTTGCAGAAAGTGGGTTGGCCGATAACTACTTTCTTTTCACAAACATGCGCTTAACTGGAGAGTCTGAAGAACAGATTAAAAAAACATTTGAAGATATTGCAGGCATCAGGCATTTTGCAGCATATGGTAGCGAGCGTATCTCCCTAATTATCCGGGAATCTACCCGTCTTCGTATGCTGGTGCCGCGGGTCTATGGGCTTGGAGATCTTAGTCAGATATTAGACGAGCGCGCCTACGCTCAAGCGCAAGAGATTCTCAGTGCACTTGGAGAAGATTTGGCCAAATTTGTGATAACCGACGCATATCGACGAAGTGCGAAAGCGTTAGTCGAACATGGCTTCGTACTTTTACTTGGTGAACCAGCAAGTGGAAAATCTACCATTGCAGCAGGATTAGCAGTTGGGGCACTAGACGAGTGGGGTTGCTCGACAGTCAAGATTCGTGATGCCGATGATTTTGTTAAACATTCGAACCCGCATGAGCCTAAGCAGTTCTTTTGGGTGGACGATGCCTTCGGTGCTACACAATTGGATTCTGCCAGTGCGGTTCGGTGGAACAGCGTATTCCCACACGTGCAGGCGGCAATTCGTCGTGGCGCACGGGTCGTGTTTACATCCCGTGACTACATCTATAGACGTGCACGAACTTACCTGAAGGAGTCTGCTTTTCCACTTATTCGTGAATCCCAGGTGGTGATTCAGGTTGAACGTTTGACCAAGGAAGAGCGGGAACAGATTCTTTATAACCACATTCGTCTTGGCATGCAGTCAAGACAATTTAAAGAAACGATCAAACCGTTCTTGCCAAACGTTTCCGCTCACCAGAGGTTTAGTCCTGAGATTGCTCGAAGACTTGGCAGCCCTGTGTTTACCAAAAACCTTACTATCTCAAAAGAGGGTCTAGATGATTTTGTGGCACGACCAATGGAACTGCTACAAGAAATAATTCGGACGCTTGATGTAGGTAGTCTTTCGGCCTTGGCCGTCGTATTTATGCGCGGTGGAATGATGTCAAGTCCGATTACAATGCAGAAGGAAGAGGAAAAAGCGGTCCTACTCTTGGGAGGAACACAAGCCGATGTTCGTCATGCAGTTAGCGCGCTAGAAGGGAGTTTGCTAATTCAGGTACGCCAAAAAGCCAGGTTTTTTTGGCGGTTTAAACATCCAACCATTCGTGATGCGTTTGCGGGTTTGGTGGCTGATGACCGAGAATTGTTGGATATTTATCTCACCGGCACACCAATCGAAAAGCTGTTCAGTGAAATTTCTTGCGGTGATGTTGGGTTAGAGGGAGTAAAGGTGATCATTCCATCGGAACGATATGACCTGGTCATGACTCGAATCGAGTTGTTCTATAAAAAACGCAGAGAGAATGAAAACTTAGTGAATCGTTTCCTTGCCAATCGTTGTGATTGCGATTTTCTTACACTTTACGTTGCTAAAAATCAGAACTTTATTGCAAATCTGCGCATTGGTTCTTATCTCTATGCCGTATCAGATGTGGATGTGATTATACGCTTGCATGAATTTGGTTTACTTCCTGAGGAGAAGAGATGTAGCTTTCTATCTGCCATTCGGGATCTGGCGGTCGATACACCTGATTCTGGGTTTCTGCGAGAAGAAATTCGCCAGCTTTTCACACAACAGGAGTTTCATGAACTCCTTGATCATGTCAGGCTGGTCTTGCTGCCAAACCTCGATGACCTTGTTGACAATTGGTACTCCAATTACAATGGTGACGATGATCCTGAAGAATATTTCAACGAACTCATAGGTGCATTGGAGGACTATAAAAAAGCATATATAGATGACAACATTGCAATCTCACAAATCAACAATGCTATTAAGAAAATTGAGGTAGTTATCGAAGAATTGCACTCCGATATGCCTCAAGAACCAGATTATGAAGATATATACGATGGAAGTATGAGAAGAAGTGTGATAAACGACTCGCGGTCGATCTTTGATGATGTGGACACCTAAATGGATGGTGTCCATAGTGAATGGAAAGAGTTTGTGGTCTGATCTTGCAATCACGCATTTCTCCTTCCTTGCTTTGGAAATCCAAGTACTCTCCCCTCACCCGTTTCTATTAGCCTAGATTGCGTTGGAGCGGGAGAGTCTGCGTTTTTTCGGTTTTCTTCTGACTTCCCGGTCTGCATTGACCGTCGAAAGTTTTTTGGTGACTCACTCGTCTCATTCCCGCCATACAGTTTGAGCCCCGCTGCCGTGCCTGCTTGTTTCTTACACGAGCGTGGGTATTTCCTGATACAAACGCACGTGCAACGGCACCTGGTCCTGCCTGACTCTCATAAGTCAATTGCGGCCACATACTGATTCCCGAAGCAAGCTGCAAAATATTCTGGGAAAATAATTGATTTCAAATCTCCTTTTTCCAAGGGAGCAAGTATCGACGGGCATGAAGAGGAAGAGATGAGGAATGCCCGATTGCGAATGTCGGGCCCGACGAAGGGGGAGAGATTCCTGCCACAGACCGCAGGAATGACGGAGTAGAAGAAGATGGATGCTTGATGGATAATAGGGAAAGCGACGATGAGGAAATCCCCCCTCGCCCCCCTTTGTCAAAGTGGGGAAATGCATGATACTGGGGGAATGACCAGCGAGGATGAAGGTCCCATAGGATGAATCTGTGCCCAGGTTGAGGGGGCACAGCTAGGCGAGATCCTTCGTTTCTCTCAGGATGACAACGCCTCCCACGTTTTGTTTCATGTATTCATTATGCAATATGCATCAGGCATGGTTGAGCTAAAGAACTGCGATTCAAAAATCTTCCCATGCCCCTCTTTGTCAAAATGAAGGAATTAACTGCAGGCTCACTGATCTTGACCATTCTTCCTTCCGGACGAATCGGTTCCACGGGTGATCAACACCCGTCTCACTCTGCGGTCTCTCGTCCAATCAGGTGGCTACTTCGGTCACGTTTTACAGGACGATGGGATGAGCCGTGGCAACCGGGGCCGGTCATTTTTTTGCTCTCCTCTAGTTCATGCCAGTACCTCGCTTCTCTTTTTTCTCATGAACAGGTTGAATCCATCCTTGTATGTCAGTGGAGATCTTTCGCACTATGGCCAGGGAGTATCGCGGGAGCCATCGCTGGTCCGTG
>WHTE01000080.1 GCA_009377845.1 Nitrospirales bacterium
GTTGTAGTTGCCCGCCGCTCTCAGCGGCCCGAAATCACGTTGCCTTTTTACCATCTGCACCGCGACGGCTTTTGGGAATCTCTAGACGAAACCGGCAGACCTACGCTCGAGCGACGCCGAGCAAGTGCCGCTAAACTTGACGAAGGCTTCTTCGCCTGCCTCAAAAACCCGCAATTTCGCGAGAAGATGCGGCGCGTGCTCATTGCCAGATACTTCACGGATGGAGGAGAGCGAGCTGCGCTCTATTCTTTGGTCGGTTTATCTGTGCCACCGGATGATATTATCAGAGCCGATGCGCATTTGTTCTCCGCAGCACGTGAATGTGGTCGGGAAGCGCGCTTCAGGCTCACTGTCGGGCCAGCGTACAACTACACCTGCGCCCTCACCGGCTATCGGCTGATTACCGTGCGCTCAGGATGCATAGTGGACGCTGCACATATCCACCAGTTTTCCGACAGCCGGAACAATGATCCCAGAAACGGTATTGCGCTCTGCAAAAATGCGCATTGGCTCTTCGATCAAGGACTTTGGTCGTTGACCGATAGCTACGAAGTGGTCGTTGCGGTTGGTCGGTTCGACGAAATCGGTCCGGACGCCTTCCTTCTGCAGCAGTTTGCGGGTAAGAAAATTGTGTTGCCAGTCAACCGCAGTTACTGGCCGGACAAAAGTCACCTCGCCTGGCACCGCAAGCACAAGTTTCAAGGCTTTTAACCATTCCGGTGGTTTTGCCTTTCGTCCATTTCGGCCTCGTTGCTTAACTCAACTCCCGCTTCTCGAAAAACTTACGAAAATTTACAATGGCTGTTACCTCTCCCGCCAAAATTTTTTCCGGAACTCATATAAAATGGGGGAAAAATATCAGCTCGGCCCTTGTTGTAGAAAACGGCGAGGAGAAGTCTGGATGTGTCCGATGAGGTTTGCATTGACGGGAGAATTAAATTACCTGTATAACGTTTTCCTACTTTTCTGGCATCTCATTTAACCCGAGGTCAGTTTTTCTCTTCGACTCCCACATCATATTAATTGAATATATAGAACGTGCCCGTAGGTCAATGGATAGAGCATTGGACTTCGGAACCGAGGATTGGGGGTTCGAGTCCCTCCGGGCGCGCCACTCAAGCAGCCACTTGCTTCTCCTCCCCTTTTCTTGCCAAAAAGACACTCCCAGTTTTACTCCCCGTCCCAAGTCCTAAATTGGCCAAACTGCCTTCGATGCCAGGATGTGTGTTTGTTGATTTTGAAAAAATAATTTTTCAGTCTTCCGGACATTGCCAGGAGCAGCTCTATGCGCCGATCATGAGCCCTCCTCTTTATAGTCTTTGGCACATAAACCAAATTTATGGCACTGATAAGGGGTCAGGCATGACTATTGATTTTTTGTTAGGAGAACTCCCTTTTCCCACGAACACATGTGTGCTGCCACATAGGTCGCATACAGACGGCTGATCATCGAAGGATCGCGGTGTAGGCGACCCCCCATCTCCTTCACGCTCAGGCAGTTCCACTCCCGCGCACCATCCACGAGCAACGCGCACGCGGCCACTCGATCCCGCTGCCGCACTGTCCGAACCAAAGGTCGGGCGTAGGGCTTGTCACGGTAGCCGCCGCCTGAAAAACGTGGGCAAAACTCATCTTCGGTCCCTTCTTCACCGGCTGGAGCGAGAGATTAAGGAATTTGATCGGCAGATCAAGGAAGTCCGGAAGGCTGTGCTGGCTGCCCTCACCCTGGAAGAAAAACTGGCTGGCCAAAAACTACTCAAGGCACTCGAAGCTGAACGTAGGAAACGCAGCAGAGCTTTAATCGACGCCCAAGATGACATTGACCGCCGCCGGGATCAGCTTATTACGGAGATTGAGGGGAAGTTTCAACAAAAGGTAAACTCCGAGCAACTCTTTGCCCTTCGATGGCTGGTACGGTGAGGGCTCAATAACGGTTCGTCCACAGGCAGTCTGTAGTTCATTCTGGCTCACGGATAACAAGGTATTCTTGTGAAATCAGAGGTTCTGACAAACTTTCCGTTTGCAGCAGGTTTACTCTTAAGCTATTTTAACAAGCATGACTAGTGCTCCGAGCAGCAAAATAAACCGGCTCCTCAAAAAATGGCCTTCTGGCGCGGTGGCGGTGTTGCCTTGGCTGGAAAAACAGGGAGCCTATCAGCAACTGATTCATGAATATGAAAAAACCTCCTGGGTACGGCGGATTGGCCGGGGTGCCTATGCCAGGGCAGGCGATACGGTTGAGTGGACCGGTGGTCTCTATGCTCTCCAGGAGCAATTGGGACTTCCCCTACATCCAGGCGGAAAAACCGCGCTGTCCATGCAGGGATATGCGCATTTCTTGCCGATGGGGCAAGGCGCAACGGTGGTTGTTCGGCCCTCCCAACGCCAAACTCCCGCTGTGGTTCAAGCAATACCGCTGGGGCGTCAAGATCCGCTTTACGACGACCAATCTGTTCATCGGCAAAGGCGATCACGGCCTGACACAAAAGGACATGGGCTTCTACTCAGTCAGTGTGTCTACCTCCGAGCGGGCCATGATGGAGGTTCTCTATGAGGTACCGAAAAAAGAATCGTACGAAGAAGCAAAGCTCCTGATGGAGGAGATGACGACATTGCGTCCACGACTGGTGCAGACATTGCTCGAAGACTGCGCGTCGGTGAAGGTCAAGCGTTTGTTCATGGTGTTGGCTGAAACCTGCAAGCACGCGTGGGTGAAGAAGCTCGACCTGTCACAGGTTGATTTCGGCAAGGGGAAGCGCATGCTGGTCAAGGGAGGACGGTTTGACTCGAAGTACCGCATCACGGTGCCGGAGGGCCGGGATGGTCGAGTTGTGGCTGGAGAGCGGGCGTGAAAGAAAGCCCGTACTTCAACCAAGCGGAGTTGATGCTGAAAACGATCCCGCACGTCGCGGCAGAAACATGCTTTGCCCTGATAAGGTGGGACCGCGATCAATCTGTTTGTGCGAGACATGCCGCGACTGTCCGTGGACATTGACCTGGCATATTTGCCGGTGGAGGAGCCGCGTGAAACCGCCCTGAAAAAGATCAGCGAAGCACTCCGCCGCATCGCTGTAGCGCTCAAAAGGGCCATTCCCGGCGTGAAAATCCAGGAAAATCAGGGGCAAGAACCGAAACGAATCACAAAGCTCATAGTGGCAGCAAGCCAGACACGAATCAAAATCGAGCCGAACGAGGTAATTCGGGGATCGGTCTTTCCGTCCAAAGAACGCGAGCTAACCCAACGTGCAGAAAAAATGTTTGAGCGTTCGGTCACGGCACGTCTGCTCTCAGTCCCGGACCTGTATGGAGGTAAGATTTGCGCGGCGTTAGACCGCCAGCACCCACGGGATTTATTCGATGTGAAAGTGCTGCTGGAACAGGAGGGGATAACGGACGAGATACGCAAAGCGTTCGTCGTGTATCTCGCCAGCCATGATCGGCCCATCATCGAGCTGCTCGATCCTACACGGAAGGATATACAGCAGATCTATGTAAGCGAGTTCGCAGGGATGACAATTGATGTGGTCTCCTATGAAGATTTGGTCAAAGCCAGGGAGAAACTCATTGAAACGCTGAAGGAAGAAATGACTGATAAGGAGAAGGCATTTCTGATTTCGCTTAAGGAGGGGCAACCAAAGTGGAGTCTTATGGACATCGAAGGTATTGAGAAGCTTCCAGCGGTTCAATGGAAATTGAAGAACATTCAGAGAATGACTCAAAAGAAACGGACGGAGGCGTTGGGAAAACTCAAAAAGGTTCTTGGATCTTGAATTAATTCCTCATGAAAACATGCGTCGACGGAGATCTGCTCATGGAAGAGATTGGGGGGAAGTTGCAACCGCGTGGTTTCCGCCGAATCACTGTTTTCTCTACGACGGAGTGTGATGTAATTTTCCAAAACTCTAAGGAGACACAACAGCATGAGTTGGGGCAGCGGTCACCTGGTGCATCCGTGACACGGACCATTCCTTTGGCATCGGCGGCAAGTCCTGGAAATATGCCCTAATACCCCATGACGCAATTGCCGAGAATATGGCCCTTGCTGGTTTAGTAAGCCAATTTGGATAAACGTTTTCCCGATTTTAGTTTTCCTGTGGTCCTATGATTCATTCGTAGAGAAGACAACGGTTGGAGAAAACTCTCGGGCTCACCTGGAATCTGCTGGATTTTCAACACGGGCTCATTCAGCTTCGAGCCGAGTATCCTAAGACAGTAAGAGCGCGGGTGAGACCGATGAAGCCTGAATTGACGGGTTTATTGAAGAACCTGTATAAGGTCCCTACCTTATTTCACACGGGCCCATTTGGCCTCTTTTGACTATCTCACCAAACTCGTTGAAAATACTGGATACGCGCTCGTAGCTCAATGGATAGAGCATCGGTCTTCGGAACCGAGGGTTGGGGGTTCGAGTCCCTCCGGGCGCGCCATTTCATACTTCCTCCCCCTGACTTACTTAATGGCTTTTTCGTTCCATTCGCTCCACTGCTTGACCTTAAAACCAAATTCTGATGGACAATCACACATTCACGGGTAGCCTGCTTTTCCCATTTTTCTGATGAACACCTCCCGGGCTGCGTATCTTCATCGCCCATCTTTCCATATTCCGCTACTTCTGATCCTTGGATTCCTGGCGTTTTGTGCTAATGCCTCGATTTCTCTGTTTGGGGAAACGGAAGGGTTATATGCCATTGTCACTCAAACGATGATCGCGGCACAGGATTATGTGCATCTTTGGGTACGGGGAGAGCCGTATTTCAATAAACCGCCTCTCTTCTTTTGGTTACAGGCGGGATTTATTCATAGCCTGGGATGGAGCGAGGCGGCGCTACGGCTACCTTCCATTTTATCCAGTCTGGGTACGATGATGACGACTTATTTTTTAGGCCGTCTGATGTTTTCACCATTGGCAGGGTTCTGGGGGGCATTGGTGGTGGCGACCTGTTATGCGGGATTGTGGTTTGGTCCATTGGCCATTATCGATCCTGTGCTGACGTTTTGTATGACGTTGGGAATGTATGCCTGGGCGCGGGCATATTTTCAGGAATCGTCTCAAGGCTGGTATGGGGTGGGTTTTGTGGCATTGGCGTTGGGCTCGATGGTCAAAACGCTGCATGCCTTTGCCCTGCCGGCACTGGTGATGGGCATGTTCTTATGGATACGCCACGACGGTCGGGTCTTTCGGGAATCGTGGTTTTGGGTTGGGGCCGTCGGGAGTGGCCTGTTGCTTGGTGGTTATTATCTGTTCCTCGGTCAGGAATTCAGACAGCATTTTTTCCTGGAAGAAAATCTCAAACGCATGGTCACCGTCGCGGGAGATCAACAGCATTCGGCGTGGGAGGCCTATTGGGGAAAGCGGCCCATTTTTTGGTATGGACTGGTGATCTGGTTCGATGCCTTCCCCTGGTCGGCCTTGCTTCCGGTGGGCTTTTTCCTGCTATGGAAACGTCGTCCCTGGCTCAAGTCGCCGAAAGAGTTGTGGGTGTTTCTTTGGGTCGTGGTGTATTTTGTGGCCTTCAGTCTGGCTCCCGAAAAACATGAGCGCTATCTCTTGCCTCTCCTGCCAGCGATCGGGTTGGTCGTGGGCTATGTGTACCACGGCCTGTTTCAGGAAGGGTCTTTATCGGGTGGAAGGGGATTGTTGAGGGGATTGTTGGGATGTTTGGGTGTCGCTTGTGTGGTTGGCGTCTTTCTCGGACCCATTCTTTTGCAAAAAAAATGGCATGTTCCGTTGGATATGATTCCTCTTGCCCTCCGTGTGGGATTAGGAATATTAGGTCTGGCACTGATTGGGCTGGCCGTCATGAATCGTCTGCGAATGAGTCTCTTGGGTGTTGGAGTGTTGGGGGTGGTCCTCATGGTGACGGTGACAGGATTTATTATTCCCGGTATTCAAGCAGAAGGCTCTCCCAGGCTGGTCTTCAACGAACATCAACACCGGCTTACAAACCAGACGGACCCCATATCGGTTTTACAGTCCCGTGATTGGCGAGAGGATGAGGATGAATTTTATTGGGAATATCTCCATGGACACTCACGGATCGTGGGGAAGGGTCTCGAAGATTCCCTGGCGCTCGAGGAGCTGAAAAGGGAGATTCAACAGTCTACCAGCTTGGTGATGATGACTGAAGACCAGTTCAATCGTGTCATTGCTCGTGATCCGGATTTAGAGGCAAAGATTCTTTTGAAATTTTACCGGTCAAAAAACCAAATTGTTCTCCTCTCTCTCAGTAGGCGAATACACCATGGGGAGATAGTCGAATCCGAAAAACACGAGATGCAAAAATATTTGCCAATTGCTGAATTTTTCGTAAAATGGGGTTAGTCGGCTATTCCTCGGTCCACTTTGGTCTGTTATGGAAAAAATTGGGCAATATCGTTACCATTTCAAGGTCTGTATTCCGGTCACTCCCTTAAACACCTATAAAAAACAGACATCATGACCTCTTACTATCGAACAGTCCTGTTACTCATTGCGGTTTTTTGTGTGTGGTCCTCGGTTGTAGAGGGAAAAGTCCAGGTGACAGCTATCCCTTATTCTCATGGAGAAGTTCTTCTGGAGGGTGTGTTGGCTTGGGATGATGCGATTGAAGGCAAACGACCGGGAATTTTGGTCGTCCACGAATGGTGGGGTTTGGATGATTATGAGCGGACACGTGCGGAACAATTAGCGGCCTTAGGATATGTGGCGCTGGCTGTGGATATGTATGGAAAAGGAAAAGTGACCGCCCATGCTGGTGAAGCTAAGCAATGGATGCAACAAACCACAGCCAATGTGGAGATGTGGCAGGCCCGGGCGTTAGCGGGATTACAGCTCCTTCAGGCTGACCCCAAGGTAGACTCAGCCCGGATGGCCGCTATTGGATATTGTTTTGGCGGGGCAACGGTGATGCAAATGGTGTATGGTGGAGCACCGGTTAAGGGAATCGTGAGTTTTCATGGGTCGCTCCCGCTTCCGCCCTCCTCCCTGACCATCAAGAATTCCGCCAAAATTTTGATTGCCCATGGAGAGGCCGATCCGTTTCTCACTCAAGACCACATTACGCAATTTACCATGGCCTTGGACGGGGCTGGGTTAGATTGGCACATGGTGATCTATGGCGGCGCCCAACATAGCTTTACGAATCCTTCAGCCGATCAATATGGGATCAAGGGTATCCGCTATCAGAAACAAGCTGACCGGCGATCATGGGCGCACATGAAACTGTTTTTCGAGGAAATCTTTCAATAAGTTGAGTGTGTCCTGTCCTCTCGATAGAATGGGAACCAGCAAGTATCGTTTGTAAAGTTCTTGATCATCTTCCCCGAAAAAGATATGGGTTAAAGGTCTCCTTCCTGAGTATGCCAGTCTCTATGGCAAAGGAAAGCCCCATTCTAAAAAAAATATGACAAAACCAAAAGATCAATTGACCTCAATTCTCGGCGTATCGGCCTTTTACCACGATAGTGCGGCCTGTCTGGTGCAGAATGGGCAGATTATGGCGGCCGCCCAGGAAGAACGGTTCACTAGGAAGAAACATGATGCCGGATTCCCGCATCATGCAGTCGAATTTTGTCTGCGGCAAGGCGGGGTTGGAATTCGCGACGTCGACTATCTGGTGTTCTATGATAAACCTTTCGTCAAATTCGAACGCCTGTTGGAAACCTATTTGTCCTATGCTCCGAAGGGACTTGGATCGTTTTTGATCTCCATTCCTGTTTGGATTAAAGAAAAGCTCTTCTTGCGAAACCTGCTCGAAAAGGCCTTCCGTCAGGTTGGGGGTCTCGAAAAAAAAGAGGTCCTGCCGCCTCTGCTGTTCGGTGAGCACCATGAATCTCATGCTGCCGCGGCCTTTTTCCCTTCTCCTTACGATGAGGCCGTTGTCTTGTGTATGGATGGGGTGGGGGAATGGGCGACGACCTCAGCCTGGGTCGGGCGTGGGAATCAATTAACGCCCCTCTGGGAAATCCCCTTCCCTCACTCCATCGGGCTGCTGTATTCCGCCTTCACGTACTATACCGGGTTTAAGGTGAATTCCGGGGAGTATAAGGTCATGGGACTAGCCCCCTATGGAGAACCCAAGTATGTGAAAACGATTTTGGACAACCTGGTGGATGTGAAGCCGGATGGTACGTTTCGGCTCAATATGGACTATTTTGATTACTGTACCGGATTACGGATGACCAACAAAAAATTCGACGCCATGTTTGGCGGTCCTCCGCGTCAACCGGAAAGTGCCCTCACTCAGCGGGAAATGGATCTGGCCCGCTCCGTACAAGAGGTCACCGAGTTGGTCATGCTCCGTCTAGCCAACAGTCTTCATCGAGAAACCGGTCTTTCCAATCTCTGTCTGTCCGGAGGGGTGGCCTTGAATTGTGTCGGGAACGGCAGGGTTCTGCGGGAAGGGCCATTCCATGGTCTTTGGATTCAACCGGCGGCAGGCGATGCGGGGAGTGCGTTGGGTGCGGCGTTAAATGTGCATTACCTCTATCTCAATCAGCCTCGGAAATGTCAGGGGTCGAGTGATACGATGCGGGGCAGTTTTTTAGGGCCCCGCTTTTCCAACGAGGAGATTGAAGGCAGTCTCCAACAGCTCGATGTCAGGTATGAGCGGGTGGAGGATCAGGCCCTTTCTCGCCGGGTGGCAGAGTATTTGGCGGAGGGCAAGGTCATCGGATGGTTCCAGGGGCCCATGGAATTCGGTCCCAGGGCATTGGGAGGACGAAGTATCCTGGGTGATCCTCGCAGTGAGAAGATGCAATCGGTCATGAACTTGAAAATTAAATATCGAGAATCGTTCCGTCCCTTTGCGCCATCCGTCTTACGGGAACGAGTGTCCGAATATTTTGAGATTGATACCGATAGTCCCTACATGTTGCTGGTAGCCCCGGTCGTTGAAAAGCGCCGTCGCGCCGTCCGACCGGATCAACAGCAGCTATGGGGCATTGATCTCCTCAATGTTCCCAAGTCGGATATTCCAGCGGTGACCCATGTGGACTACTCTGCCCGGGTTCAAACGGTCTCACCGGACACCAATCCCCGATATTATCAATTGTTGCAAGCGTTTGAAGCACGAACCGGATGTGGAGTCTTGATCAATACCTCCTTTAATGTTCGAGGAGAACCGATTGTCTGCACGCCTGAAGATGCTTACCGCTGTTTCATGCGCACGGAGATGGATGTGCTCGTGTTGGAAAATTGTCTCGTCTTCAAGGAACATCAAAAGCCGGTGCCGAAAGACGAGACCTGGATGAAAGAATTTGAATTGGATTAAAGGTTTATAACACAGACATGACACCAAAACTTCATCAACCGACCGCGAAGGAGCTTCGTTCATTTGGCCTGTTAATGGGCGGAGTCATTCTGATAGTGGCTGTATGGCCGCTGGTTTTTCATGGAGGTAGCATCCGGGTGTGGGCGAGTCTTATCGCCGGGGCTTTTGGAGCGATGGGAGTGCTTTTTCCAAAAGGTCTCGGACCCCTTTATCGAATATGGATGAAGATTGGGGAAAAATTAGGCTGGATCAATTCCCGCATCATATTAGGAATACTATTTTTTGGAATGTTGACACCCATGGCGTTTATCATGGGGTTATTGGGCAAACGACCACTGCAACTTCGCTATGACCCCAAAGCGACCAGCTATCGTGTTCTCAAAAATGCCAGGGCTGCGGACCATGTGCTGAAACCCTTCTAATAGGATGTTGAAAAAGTCCGCCAGCCGTGTTCTCGGCCCTTTGTCGTGCTCACGTACTCCCTCGTACGCTCCGCCCACCAAAGCGCCTGCGGCCTTGCTGGACGGGCCCTTTTGAACATCCTACTTTGCTGATGGGAAATCGACAAATTTTGGATCAAGTTGAGCCTTTTGAAAATTTTTGAATTTTTTAACAGCCTTCTAAGGAGGAAGAACAGATGACAGGTTTTCTTGGGGAACTCTGGGACTTTATGCGGGAACGAAAGAAGTTCTGGCTCGCCCCTATCATCATCATGCTCTTATTGCTCGGCGGCCTGATTATCCTGAGCGAGGGCTCAGCCGTTGCCCCTTTCATCTATACTTTGTTCTAGGAGACTGTCCGAGTTCGTGGCGAAGAGTTTTGCCGGAAGGTCTGCCATTTAGGGTGAGAGAGAGATCGTTTGGAAGAAGTGTTGAGTATGTAGGCAACACACATCCTGATGATCTGATGACGTGGTGGCAACAGCAAATCCTGATTTTGCAACAACCAAAGAAATTCGTGTTGAATAAAAAGGAGGGAGCTTCCAGCTCCCTCCTTCTGAGACCCCCCTGTTGTTCCCGATCGTTCGGGGACACATTGCGGATTCATCACTTACTTGGTGGACTTACTCTTTGTGTCCATAGACTTTGATGCTCCAGGCTGCACAATATTCGCGCGTTCTTCCTTTCCAGGATTAATGGCCTGCGCATCATGAAATCCCCCCGCTTGATGGAGCGATTCTTCCTGGCTGGGTGGAGATTGCCCCGGGTCATTGGCTACCGATTGCCCCGTCACTGGATCATTCGCGGCTCCCATGGGATAACCCGGATGGTTTGGCAGCATGCTTGGGTTTCCCAGGGCTAGTGTACTTCCAAAAACAACACTCCCTATTACGCTAATTGTGAGTAATTTACGGTTCATAGTCATCCCCTCCTTTTTTGAACGATACGATCGGATACCAAGTCGTAAAGAACGAGAACGGAGATTACCCTTTTTTTGGGGTAAGGTTCCTTGTTCCCTTTGCACCTGCCGTCCCTCCTGTTTTGATTGTGGGCATTACCGACTCCATTGAGAGTAGCCTGTCACGCCTGTATTGAGGACAATGACGGAAACCATCGCTTGTCTTTCACCATGCCATACATTCTTCCGGTTTGAGGTATGGCCCGGAAAAAATCTCAGAGAGTTTGGAAAAAACTCGAGCCCCTTCTCCTCTTTCCTGAAGCCAAGAAGACCGATATTCCGATTCGAATCCTTGCGGGACTTGATCCCCGCAAGACTTGGTAACTTTTTATATAAGAGTATGAGGAGGGTTTCTTGAGGGTGTACAATACAACATGATTTCACCCTACCGATTGAATGGAAAATTATGCCTACAAATTTATGTTAAGACCGGATTTTGGTGATGAGCAAGTGGCGCAAAATGGGGCAGGACCGTTGATTGAAACGTAAAGAAAAATATCCTGAAAAAAGGCTTATGTTACAATAGTTTTTGAAATGAAAACTCCAAAGGACCAGCAAAAGATCTAATTTAAGGAATGACGATCGAAAAGATCCAGAAGCTAGAGTAACCATGAAATTTTTAGAAGAGCATACAAACAAGCAAGCGTTCATGAATGAATAACGTGCAGGGAGAGTCAGGAAGCACGGATAAAAGTTCTCCTCGGTTTGTGCTTGTTCATGAGCATGGAATCCCCATTATATTGGAGAACCCTCGAAGGTTAGGCGAAAGGGAAAAGGGCTAGTGGCTTTTCGTAAGATCACAGTTTTCCCCCCAGAACCCCTTGACTCTCAAAAATGGTGAATTATTATGAAAAAGAGTTCTGAAACCACGAGGATGACCATCTGAAGATGTCCCAGAGTAATCTACCAAGGGGAATCAATAATTTTTTGACCCAGGTAGCCAACCGGGTTCATTTCTTGACGTATGCCTGGGTCTGAGCACGAGCAGATATCCCGGCTTCGAGCCTTCCTGAATCAACGGGTGATTGGACAAAAGGGCCTCACCCTCAGGCTGTTGATTGCCTTGTTGGCTGATGGGCACCTTCTGGTTGAAGGTGCGCCAGGCTTAGCCAAAACCACCGCCATTAAAACGTTGGCCTCCGGATTAGAGGCTGATTTTCACCGGATTCAATTCACCCCGGATTTACTTCCCGCTGATATTACGGGGACCGATATCTATCGTCCCCATGACGGGTCTTTTCGCTTTCAACCCGGGCCCATTTTTCACAATCTCATCCTCGCCGATGAAATCAACCGGGCGCCGGCCAAGGTGCAAGCAGCCTTGTTAGAAGCCATGGGGGAACATCAAGTGACGATCGGGCGAACCATTTATCCCTTGCCCGAATTATTTTTAGTCATGGCCACACAAAACCCCATTGAGCAGGAAGGCACGTATCCTTTGCCTGAAGCGCAGTTAGACCGCTTTCTTCTCTATGTCCGGGTGCAGTACCCCGATGTGGAAGGAGAGCGAAAGATTGCCGAACTCGTTCGTAGTCAGGCGAGAGCGACTCCCGGAAATTCAACGACAACACTTACCCCTGTTCCCCAAAAAGTGATTGTTGCTGCCCGTCGGCAGGTGTGGGATGTGTATTTGGCGCCAACACTGGAAGAATATATTGTCCAATTGGTGATAGCGACTCGTGAGCCTGCCCACTATAGCGCCATGCTGAAGCGGTGGATCCGGTTTGGGGCCAGTCCCCGGGCGACCATCGGGCTGGAGCGGGGTGCCAGGGCGCATGCCTGGTTGGAAGGGCGCGATTATGTCTCGCCGGAAGACATTCAGGCCGTGGTCCATGACGTGTTGCGCCACCGTGTCTTGCTGACCTTTGAAGCGGAGGCGGAGGGTATCAGGATCGATCAGGTGATCTCAGAAATCGTGAATTATGTGGCCGTTCCGTAAACCGCCGTTCCTTGCCAAATTACACCTGAGCCGTCCACAAGGATTTCAAGGTGTGGAGGTTCGGCTTGCCGATCTCATCAACATGCGTCACCAGACAGGGGTATTGAGCGTAAAGGCCAGGAAACGGGTGCATACCCTATTGGCCGGAGGCGAGTGGTCCCCGTTTAAAGGCAGGGGCATCGATTTTGAAGAGTCCCGGCGGTATCAACCGGGAGATGATGTGCGCCTCATGGATTGGCGGGTCATGGCGAGGACCAATGAACCGTACCTCAAGGTGTTTCGCGAGGAACGGGAGCGGCCCGTTTTTATGGTGGTGGATGATAGACAGGCGATGCGATTTGGGACCAAGGTGGCCTTTAAATCCGTGATTGCAGCCCATGCTGCCGCGTTATTGGGATGGGCGTCGCATGAACGAGGCGACCGGGTGGGAGCTGTGGTGTTTTCAGATGCGGACCACGTGGAACTGCGACCCAGAGGAGGAAGAGCCGGAGTGCTCCAAGTTCTTAACCTCCTGGCTCAAGAGGGTGCCCACCCGTCTCAAGTGGTTGAACATCCTGGACCCTCAACCTCACCTCTTCAGTTGGCTTTAAATCGAGTTATGACGACGGCGAAGCCCGGAAGTTTGATCTTCCTCTTGAGTGACTTTCGCGAGTGGGACCAGCAGGCCAAACAGACCCTCATCCGATTGGGCGGCCACCAGGAAGTTGTGGCCATTTTGATTTATGACCAGTTGGAACGAGAGCCGCCTCCCGCCGGCCAGTATCCCGTCACTGACGGGATACGGATGGGAATTTTCAATACGGGCTCAGCCAAAACAGTCCAATCCTATTCGGAACAATTTACGCAACGCTACGAGGATGTCCGAACGCTGTGTCTGACGCGTGGAATCGGATTCATCCCCTTGGGAACCCATGACGATATCCCGTTTCAGTTACGTCGTGGGTTACAGGATCTGGGGAACCGGCGATGTGCTCATCACAGCTCAGCCTAGCGGGAATAATCTAACATGCCGGCTTCGAGTCGTCCCTTACAAGAACTCCGGGATGTGCATCTGCCTGATCCGATTTCTCTGTGGCCTCCGGCATTGGGGTGGTGGATCGTCTTCGGATTGATGGTGACGGGAGTCATCGCGTTCATGTGGATGAGGGCGTATCGACGCCGGACGAAGGCGCGCCGACTTGCCATGGCCGAACTCGGCGCGGTCAAACAGCACTATAACACCCACCAAGATGATCAATGGGTGGTTCGACGACTTTCAGAAATTGTACGCCGCTATGCCATGGCGACCTTTCCGCGAACGGAGGTGGCGGGCTTAGTGGGAAGTTCGTGGTTGCAATTTTTAGATCGGGCGGGTCGGACGAACCAATTTACTGAAGGGGTCGGACACCTGTTGAGTTCAGGACCGTACCGACCGTATGCAGCCGCGTCGGCTGCCGAGTTGGTGCCCTTGGTCGAACATTGGATTCAGCATGTTTCTTCACCCGCACGGAGGAACACCGCATGATGGCGTTTGTCTGGTCATGGGTGTTGGCGCTCTTTCCTCTTCCCTGGATTGTGCGTCGCTGGGCACCACCTGTGCCACACACATCCGGTCGCGCCATGAAGGTGCCGCATTTTGAAGACATCATGACGCTTCAATCCGGTCAATTGATTGCGAGTATTCGTTCCAGGCCATCAAAATTGTTTTGGTTGGCGATTATTATATGGCTGGCTCTGCTCGTCGCGGCAGCCCGTCCACAGTGGATGGGTGAACCCGTAGGGCTGCCAACCAGCGGGCGTGATCTAATGCTGGCAGTGGATTTATCTGGCAGCATGAAAATTCCTGATTTTTCCGTGAACGGCAAGGAGGTCACGCGTCTGGAGGTGGTGAAGGCAACGGGTGGGGAGTTCATCGCACGCCGGACAGGCGACCGTGTGGGCTTAATCGTGTTTGGCTCTCGAGCGTACGTCCAGACGCCGCTGACGTTTGATCGGGACACGGTCAAGGCTATGTTGAAGGAAGCAGAAATTGGTTTGGCGGGTCAGGAAACTGCCATTGGCGATGCGATCGGCCTTGCCGTGAAACGGCTCAAGCAACAACCGGCAGGAAGCCGGGTATTGGTATTATTAACCGATGGGGCCAATACGGCTGGTGAGGTGTCGCCCACACAAGCGGCAACCCTGGCGAAAGAACAAGGCATTCGAATCTATACCATCGGGGTTGGCGCGGATCGGATGGAGGTTCCTTCCTTTTTCGGCACACAGACGGTGAATCCTTCTCGCGATTTGAATGAAGACATGCTTCGCCACCTCGCGCAAAATACCGGCGGGCTGTACCTGCGCGCCAAAGACACGGCGGGACTCGCGAGGGTTTATGAGGAATTGGATCGTCTTGAGCCGGCGACGACTGAAACCGAATTGTTTCGACCGACGACCGAATTATTTATCTGGCCGTTAGGATTGGCGTTGGCTCTCTCATGCCTTCTGGCCGTTTCTTTCGTATGGAAAAGGGAATGGGTTGTCAGACCGGGATGGAAGGCGGGCGCGATCTCAGCACGAGCAGGGGCTGGACTCTAGATGCCCATGTTTCATTTTCTACGGCCGGAATGGTTAGGGGGATTGCTCCCCTTGTTCGGTCTCATTCTGCTATTAGCCAAGAAAGGGACAACAGTTCAGGTATGGGAATCGGTTTGCGATGCGCATCTTCTCCCGCATGTGCTGGTGGGAACGGAGGGAGCCAGGCGTCGTATGCCTCTCGCGCTTCTCGGGTTAGGTTGGACATTGGCAGTCTGTGCACTGGCGGGGCCCGTCTGGTCGCAATTGCCCCAGCCGGTGCTTCGAGCGGAATCGGCGTTGGTGATGGTCTTGGATTTGTCCCGGTCAATGGATGTGCAAGATGTGACTCCTTCGCGGTTGACTCGCGCCAAACACAAAATTCTCGATATTCTCAAAGCCCGGAAAGAAGGACAAACTGCCTTGGTCGTCTATGCCGGTGAATCGTTCGTCGTCTCGCCACTCACCGACGATGCCAAGACCATGGTGACCCTGGTGCAATCTCTGGAGACGGAACTCATGCCGCTTCAAGGCAGCCGTTCGGATCTCGCCTTGCGGAAGGCCCATGAATTATTGGAACACGTCGG
>WHTE01000081.1 GCA_009377845.1 Nitrospirales bacterium
GAAGAACTCTGTTCACCGTGATCTACCCCACCTGCCCTCCCCTTACAAAGGGGAGGAATCCCTGTCTGCCAAATGTTTTGCCCCTTCAATCCTTGCCGGTCCACGATTCATACGGTTTTCAGGTCAAGCAGCCCCTCCAATTCACCCACTCGATTAGGTGAAGACCCAAAAAATTTAATGGATTTGTAACATGAGCTTCATGTATCTGACATAAGCCAAGGATAACTTTTATGCTTAACGGGACCTATGAATTGGAGGAATGGCTCTCGTTCATATAGCTGAGATCGGATGACACTATTGACGATAAGACAGAGCAATCATTTTATGAGGAGAGAACATGAAATCGACAAGAAACAAGTTCCTTAAGTCCAGGATTCTGCTGGGTCTGATGTTGCTTTGTTCACCTGCTATGGGAGATGAGGGCTTGTATCCTATTCTGGACAAACAGATTCATACGTACTCCCCACAAGGCCTTGTGTCGGGGAAGTTGGAAATTATCGGGTCCAATACCATGAAACCGATTCTTGAGAGATGGAAAGACAAGCTGGAAAAAGTCCATCCTGATTTGGAGATCATTCTGGAGACGGGGGGATCTAACACGGGAGTTGAATCTTTAATCAGTGTGAAAACGAAGATCGCGGCGATGTCGCGTCCGATGAATAACAAGGAAATTGAGGAGTTCACCAAACGGGTAGGGTATCCACCCACTTCGGTCCCGGTTGCAGTGGATGCGTTCGCCGTCTTTGTGCATAAGGATAATCCACTCGACCATATCACCTTTCAACAATTGGATGCCTTGTTCTCGTCTGAAAGGCGCAGAGGAGCCCCTGAGCCCTTGGATACATGGGGACAACTGGGCCTCTCCGGCATCTGGGAACAAGCACCCATCCTTATTCAGATTCGAGATGCTCAATCAGGTACCGGACAGTTTTTCAGGGAATTCGTCTTGCATGGTGGAAAAGACAAGGAGACGGTTATGGTCCAACCTGGTGCCGCATCCGTGGTCTATGCGGTTATGAATGATCGCTATGCCATAGGGTATAGTGGAATCGGCTATCGCAAGAATTCCGTCAAGCCGCTGCGTGTGGCTGCTCTTGAAGGTGATCCCTTCGTCGAGCCGACGTTTGAATCCACTATCAATGGCTCCTATCCACTGCGTCGAGTGTTATATCTCTATGTGAACCAGCCTCCACTTACAGAACGTTCTCCTATTCTCTCGGAGATCGTCAAATTTGCCGTGAGTCTGGAAGGCCAACAGGTAGTTGCCAAATCAGGATTTTTTCCGTTACCCACCAAAGACTTGTTGGCCTTGTCTGCTGCTTGGTCCAGACTGCTTACCTCGGCAGCCACTAATAAGACCTCCCAATAAGGGCCCCAAAGGAGCCAAATGGTGCGACATGACATCAGATTTCAGAATGGGTGACGGAATGAAGACTCGTACAAGAGAAATAGGGGGCTTGTGCATTTCCGAAGGAATTCCGCTGGAACCTCTTTTGATAAGGACAGGGCTTCGGCGCGTTTCACATTGAAGGTCGTAAGAGAAGGTTTCGAGCTGGCCTTGGTATTTTCTCTCAAATTTATTATCCTTTCGGATTGTAGAGGACCGGAAGGAGGAAAGTATCATGGCCACGATTGGACAATTAATGACACGCGATCTGAGTTTTGTTTCTGAGGATGCGAGTATTCAAGAAGCGGCCAAGCAAATGCATGCCAAGCGGATTGGTTCTTTGTTGGTCAAAAAGGAATCAGATTTTTCTGGAATTGTGACCGAAACCGATGTGGTTCAAGCGGTAGCCGAACAACCTGCGGAGATCGGGCAATTAACCGTGAAGGGATTAATGTCCAGCCCGATCATTACCGTTGACCGGAATATGTCTCCCAATTACGCCAGAGACCTGATGGCCGATCGACAAATCAGACACCTGGCGGTCACCGAGAACCAAAAAATTGTGGGAATCGTTTCTGTTCGCGATCTCTTGGCGTATTTTAAAACCATCTCCAAAGAGTTTGAGGAGTCTGAAGCGTAATTCACATGGACAATACCAATTGAAAGAGAGATCCCGATTGGGCGACTCTGTCACGATGCGGGTTCTCCTTCATTAATCCCTGCCTCTGTAGTCACCAACAACAATTCTTCTTTTTCCTGTCATACAGGCAGCTCCTGTCAAGGCCGCACGGATCCGTAAGGGGTAAGGGGTAAGGGGTCAAGAGTCAGGAGTAAAATGACAAGAATCAAACCGTTCAGAGTGTCCTTCTGTCACCTCCTTCCTTTTCACTGGTTCGAAGAATACCGCTGGCCTGCCTGCCGAGCCTACTCCGCCGAAGTAGCTTCTGCTACGAAGGCCGGAAGCTCCGGCGCAGGCACGGCGGTCCTTCGACCAAACTCAGGGCTTGTTTTTTCAATACTCACAGACTCGGTCATTTTTTCCTGTGTGTCATTCCATCCCGGGTTACAGATTCTTTCCAGGTGGTCGAAGTGGGGGTGTGAGATGATGGAAATTTAGGCGTTCCGGGAAGAACCGGTTCTGGTGGGAGGGGAAATTCGAGATGAAAGGTGGCCCCTTCTCCCACCACACTCTGAATGAGGATTTGCCCGCCGTATTGTTGGACCAGCGAGCGCACGGAATGAAGGCCCAGTCCCGTTCCTTTCCCCGGGGGCTTGGTGGTATAGAAGGGTTCAAATATTTTTCGCATATGTTCTTGAGGAATACCGGGACCGGTATCTCCGATGCTGATGGTGGCCATGAGATCCGTACAATCCGCTTCAAGGGTCAACGTGCCTCGACCATCCATGGCCTGTAAGGCATTGATTATCAGGTTGACAAAAATTTGCACAATTTCTTCCGGTCTCGCCAGGATAATCGGATGAGCCGAATATGTTCGGATGATCGTCATGTTCTCCAAGCCAACCGCATATCTGGCCACTTTCATGGCCTCTTCGAGTTGTTGCGTGAGGTTGACCGGAGTGCAGTCTTTGGGTTCACTCTGACGGACATAGAATTTGAGTTCTTCGCATATTTTGATAATCCGTTTGGTGGCCTGTAAGACCTCCAATGCCTGGTCCCGGGCGGCCACGGAATGATGTTCTTCTAGAAGATTTTCAGAAAAACCTAAAATGACAAATAGGGGATTATTGATGTCATGCAAGATTTCGCAAGCCAGTATGCCGATGTTGGCCAATTTTTCTATTTGGGCCATCTGTCCTTCCCACCCGTTTTTATGTTCCACAATTTTCTCCACAAGCGACGCGGTGTAGGGGCCCGGGATTTCCGTGTTCGCTAATTGAGAATGATCCCCCAGGGCTTGAGGTTGAGAATCACCGGTGAAATCCAGGAGGACATGGGGAGAGGTCTGGTTGAGAAGGAGTGTTGAGAGTGTTCCCAATGGATCATGCCACTCCTGGCTCTGGACTGGTTCCTGGTCTGAAACCTGTTGTGTGGCAATCCCGACAATTTCGATCCCTGGAATTTGCTCGAAGAGTGAAAGCGCATGAAGGCCTTTCGGATGGCTGAGGAACAAGGCTATCCGAAGGGGGTCATCGGGTGTTAGGGCGGGCGAAGCCTTGTTCAACTGATGCGAGGCTTGGGGTGTGTTGGGTGTGGCCATGTGATGATCAAAGCCATGGGACACCGAAGCCCATACGTTTTTTTCAGGGCATGAAGGACTCAGTGAATTAGTCGGGCTCAGTCTATTGGAGGTTTCCATGACACCCTGCCTGGTGAAGGAAATCTTCTCTCCCAACAATCGGGCATCGTTCCTGGTCATTCAATGCGTTACTATCAAAACCAATGAATTCTTCGCTGTGCCAACGCGTTGGCAACTGCACTCATGAGTTTCTCGCGTTCCACTGGTTTGACCAGATAGTCGGTAATGCCACAATCCAACAGTCTTATGGCCATCGCCAAATCGGGGAAACCCGTTAACACGATCAAGGGAACACTGGGATATTCCCGTTGAAAATAGGTTATCGCTTCGAGCCCGTTAATCCGGGGCATGCGGATATCGGTCAGGATGACATCCAGCACCATAGGATGTTCCCCCTCATTGATCACCTGAATGGCTTGCTCTCCGTCCTCAGCTTCCACCACATCGTACCCGGCTTTTTCTAAAGTGAGACGGATGACTCTTCGGACGTCCGGTTCATCATCGATCACAAGGACCCCGCCGAGCATGGCTGGTCCGCTCAACATGCCTGCTGATCGTTTGGCCCTCGGAGAGCCCTCTGTTCCGGAATTCAAAAATTGTTCCTCAGAAGCGGAGGATGCAGATGAGAGGATCGATGATGAGTGAGTGTTCATACGATGATTTCCTTCTTTTGAATGCACAGGCATCGCTCTCAACCCGGATTGTGGATGGTTGCCATGACCGTGACGAGGTGATGAGGTCAGGGCCATCAGGAATTCCAGATTCGGAATAACGCCAATACGATCCCGATGGCTATCAGGACTGTTGTGGTGAAGATCATGGTGTTCATGGTGAAGACTTCCTTGTCTGAGGGTTTCTTTTGCTGAAACGTACTGCAACCCCTATGCCCTGAGACCCCAAAACAAACAATCCGCCATTGGCTGAGACAGAAGTTCTTGATTGCATGAGAAAAGCGAGAGAGGAATGTTCCCTTTTGAGTTACCGGTCAAAACAATGGAACGGTTAGAGTGTATCCATTTGTATAAAAAATGTATCCACTTGTATAAACAATGTTCTCCAGGGGCTTAGGGCTAGCCAGCTTTCGAAGGAGTTGAAACAGAAAGAATCCGAGATTGACCAGGTGATATCTATACGGGGTTGTTGAATAAATTGATGTTTATTGCCTGTTGATTCGCATGTGGGTCATCGAGGGCCATCCGAAAAAAATACGGGAGTGTTCAAAAAGGCGCGTCCAGCAAGGCCGCAGCCGCTTGAACGGGCGGAGCGTACGGTGGAGTACGTGAGCACGGCCAAGTGGCGAGAACGCCGCTGGCGGCCTTTTTCAACACTCCCATACGGGAAGTTTGGCGAGGATGGAGACCGTGGAATGATAGACAGCCCAGAAACCCGGGGTGTGGGCGTTCTGGACATAGTGGTCAATATCCTGCTCTGAGCATTATCCTGTTTCACAATATCGCTTACGCAACGCCAGGGCTGATTCAGCCATGACGTTGGCAATAGGAGAATTCCCTTCACACAGATACCTGGTGGACCGGGTCTCAATAATCTCATAACCACAGGTCTGCAATTTCTGAGGCAGGCGAAGCGCATACCCGAGGTCCAATTTCAAATCCACAAACATGTAACACATGGCAGAATTGACCCTGGAATGTGGATCGTCGGGGTGGGCATCCAATAACTTGGCTGAGGTAAAGTCCGGCACCTCAAAAACCGCCATGCTACCCGGTTTCGACAGGCGAAGGATTTTGTGGAGTATGTCCATGTCATGGTGGTTGTGAATCAACACATACCGGGCATGGGCCAGGTCGAGTGTGTGATTGATGGAGACATCGAGAAAGGTTCCTTCCCGGATGTCATACGGGGGAACAGAAAACCCTTGAAGGTAAGTGATGTTCTTATCGATGCCAATGACCATGCTGTTGGCTTCTACCTGTTCGCCAAGCCATCGCAGAATGGAGCCTGCCCCAGGACCCAGTTCCAAGCACGTCCAACCTGGTTGAATTCCTGTGCGTTGAAGAAGCGCAATTGTTGTCGGATCGTTGGCCGATTGAATCATTCTCAACCGATGATATTCACGGTCATCAGCGTGGCTCTCGAATATATAGGTACTCAGGGACTTTCCCTGTCACATTGATGTGGTAAAGCGTAAATTTTGATACTCAAAGTATCAGACAATTTTCCTAGTCCGTCCTTCCCTGCCAGTGGTTAGCGGGAAGTCATCCCTCCTCTTTTGTCATCCTGAAGCACGAAGGATCTCGCTGAGCCAAGAGACTGTTCGACTTGGGAACAGATCCTTCGCCCTGAGTTCAGGATGACAATCCAAGGAACTATGGACGTCACCATGCATTCACCCACTGTGTGAATGGTGCAGTCAACGTTTTCACATTTCCGCACGCCGTACCCCTCACTCCTCACACTTCCCGTCTTCTAAGATGTCGTGCATGACACCCATGGGGATGGATAATGGGAAATACACCTGTCATGTCTTCCCATGCTAAAAACTTTCTGCTGCGTGGGTGCCTGCAATACAGCCCGTCGACCACGCCCATTGAAAGTTAAATCCACCGATGCGACCGTCACAATCCAGCATTTCACCGATCAGGTAGAGTCCGGGTATTTGTCGAGAAGCCATCGAATACGGATTCACCTCTTTTAGCGGAATCCCTCCCGTCGTGACTTCGGCAAAATTCCATCCTCGGGAACCGATGACGGGCAGTGGAAGATTGGTTAACGCCTGTGTTAAGGCTCGTCGAGTTGCTCGGCGGAGTTCGCCTAAGGGAGTCGTGCCGAGGTCCGTGAAATTTTCATCATGCCTGTCTTTCCCTGGGGGTGGAGGCCAGGTATTTTCGACATACGAACACAGGATTTTCGCAACCCGAACAGGCAATCGTTCCGACAACAGTCCTGCCAGGGTTTGACGACCGGATGCCGTTCCGGCTTTGGAAAGCCAACGATCAACGTCTTCGAAAGATTGGCCGGGAAAAAAGTTGAGGAACAGTGCGGCCTCCTGTCCTTGTCCGTGGGCGATGATCCAGAAGCGACTGGCATCTAGCGTGACCGGTCCACTGATACCAAAGTGCGTCCACAGCAGGCTGCCGGTCCGACGATCCACAAGTTTGCCATCAACCCGGGTCATTATCGTTCCCTCATGGGAAATACCTGAGAGGGTGTGATGAAAAAACTGATCATTGAGCACAAGAGGCACTAACGCGGGAAACGTTGGTGTCACGGTATGTCCCAGTTGTCGGGCAATTGTCCATCCGTGGCCGTCAGAACCGGTCTTCGGTAACGATTGGCCCCCTGTGGCCAGGATGACCCGACGGGCAGTGAACGTTTCCCGTTCTGTTGTGATGTCAAAATTCTGTTCGTCAGGCCTCAGGTCTTTCACGCGATGCTGAGGAAGCAGACGCACGCCCAACGTCGTATTTCGATCAAGAAGTGCCTGAAGCACCGTACGGGCGGAATTCGTCACTGGAAAAAGTTTGCCGGTTGGTTCCTCCTTGAGCGGGACGCCGAGTGAGTCAAACCAGCGGGTGGTGGCTCTTTCGTCAAAACGTTGCAGTACCCGCTCGACAAACCGGTGCGTGCCGTTGAAATCCGATGGGGACACGCGCACGTTGGTGACGTTGCAGCGTCCTCCACCGGAGACTAAAATTTTCGCCCCGATGGCGCGCGCGCCATCGAGAAGGGCGATCGACAAGTCCGGCCGTGTCTGGGCCGCAAAAATCCCTGCCGCCAAACCCGCTCCTCCGGCGCCAATAATGGCGATATCTATCGGTTGAGACATTGATGTGGTTGGGGCATTCTGACCGATAGTTACACAGCGTGGTGGGCAGGGAATTTTTGAAACAGCATGACATTTTTTCCCGGAAATGTCAGTTCAGCCTGCCAATGTTTCGCCAACCATTCACACGTCGACGGGGAAAAGAAGCAAACATGGGTGGGATCCTTGATATAGTACCAGTCGGCAAATGGGGTACTCTCTGGTACAAGCTGAGTCATGACTCCCAGAAGGGCGCCTGGGTTGAGAAGAGACCACAGTCGCTCCAGCTCGAAGCCGGGACGGTGGAGATGCTCGACTACTTCGGTGGCCGTAATGAAATCATAAGGTTGGTCTAAGGTCGAGGGAGTCGGTGCATAAAAATAGTCGTAGATCGCCATCCTGTGTCCCCCTTCTTCAAACATCAGCGATAGCGTCGGACCGGGACCGGATCCGAAATCCAATCCACAACTCCTGGCGTTCAATCGATGCTGCATCGGCAGAAACATTCGGCTCAGGAAGGCGCGATAGTCCGGATCATCCGGGTGATTGTTGTGCTGGTCGTATCGGGCTTTTTCCTCGTCTGCCGATACATGCTGTTCAGCCGGGACAAAAATTAACTGGCAGGTTCGGCACGACAAATAGTCACGCTCCCGGATTCGAGAAAAGTGGTGTATGTCAGTCTTGTGGCATAACGGACAACGTTGATCGGTATGATTCTGCTGTCCCAACCTTACCTCGTCACTCATGTCTTTACTCTCATGATCGCTGTAAAAATAATGATCGTTCCTCTTTCTCACTTTTAAGATCAAGAGTCACGCGGTGTACGGTGGCTCCGGCATTCCCGTAAAAACGGGAATCCAGGTTTGCCTTTCTTGAGGATAGATATCCGTGACGCACCTGTGGGTATATCAGGGGGCTGTAAATATTTAAAATATTTTGGCTTTTCATGAACATATGAGTGACCGAGATCCACCCGAGGAAAATGAGGGAGTATTCAAAAAGGCGCTCTGTTTAAAGCCCGCCCATCCCTGGCGTGAGACCCGCTGTTTCCCGTGGCACGACCCCACGGAATCGTAAGGAGTAAGGTGTGAGACGTCAGGAGTAACATGACAAGAGCCAAACGGTTCAGGGTGTCCTTCTGCCACCTCCTTACTATTCACTTCTCACTTTTCACTAGTTGCGGGAACGCCGCTGGCCTGCCTGCCGAGCCTACTCCGCCGAAGTAGCTTCGGCTACGAAGGCCGGGAGCTCCGGCGCAGGCACGGCATGATTTTTCAATACTCCCATCAGGATGGAGGGTATCCGGACGAAGCTTGTGATATTGACTGGTATGTGCCAGCAGCCTCTGTGTGAATGAGCTTGAGGGAAGTTTATGTTGTTCCCGAGTTGGCGCAATCGATGCACAAGGGGGCGGTGGCGTCGAAGTCCAAGCGTTTCGGGGCAATCGCTTCGCCACATCGAAGACACCAGCCGAATGCTCCGTTTTCAATTCGCCGAAGCGCAGTTTCGATGCGTTGCAACTGAATGTGCCGCCGTTGTTGGGAGGCTTTAGCCATCGCCTGACCTTGGAGTGCATCCATTCTGGAGACCCGTCCCACGGTGGTTTGATCCAGCTCGACGGGTTGCACCCCTTCCTTCGCTGAATGCTCACTCTGAAGGATTTCGTCACGGAGGTGAAGCAGGAGCTGCTTTAAATGGTCGATGTCGAGGTCGGACGGAGTCATGATCTGTGTGGATTCAGGTTATGGCCTTCAGACGCGATAATTGCAAACAACATGACGGGAGTGTTCGCGGATGATTGAAGCTGTGCGGGAGATCCTTTTTTTACGCTGCTCTTGAAATCGAACCGAGTCCAAAATCATAACACGATGAGGATTCTCCGGGAAAATGGTAAATCAGATAAACAAGAAGAAGCCAGAGCCGATCGTACTCAATGATCCTAAGCTCTTTACGAGAACCAGACACGCAGGGATTGCATGATACGGAACGCGTGAATCGCGGCTCCAGCCAACTTGGGCACACTCAATTGAACGGGGTGCGTCTTCAGACATCGTACGACATGTCTCGCGGCCTGGTCGGCAGTCATCATGAGAGGCTTCCAAGAGCTCTTCGGCAGCTTGGTGTCGACAAAGCCGAAGCGAATATTGGTCACGTACACCCCATGGGATCTGAGCTTCAACCCCATGGAAACCAGATAGTAGCTGAATCCGGCTTTCGACGCGGTATAAGAAGGGGCATCGGCATTGTAAAAATCATCGGCCAAACTTGAGAGGCCGATAAAGTGGCCATTCCCTCTTTGAAGCCAGCCCGGCGTCAAGGCAGCAAGAGTTCGCACCATGGCCGTGAAGTTCACCTCAATTACGTGCGCTTCCTGTGATAGGTCGGGTAACTGCAATTTCGAGCCAATAGCCGCACAAAATATGCACGCGTCAAAAGGCCCTTCTTCGGCAAGAAAATGTTGAAGGACCTGGGGATATTCCGGAGCGGCGATATCCTGCACAACATGTGGAGGCCCGTCGGGACCAAGTGGACTTGGACTTTTTGAAAGTCCCACGACGTGTTCACCCTGAGCGAACAACGCTCGGGTCACCGCCGCCCCAATTCCATCAGAATTGCCGATGAGGAGAATCTTCTGTGTCATCCAAAGGCCGAAAAACTGAGATGGCATGTAATTGCCAATGCCTCAATCCTGACATGAAACAACCGGTAAGTGAAGAGGGGGCCGTCATCAAGACGCTGATCTGTACATTTTATGAGGGGTTGGCTAGGATGGTCGGGCAAATCAGCCGACTCTGTCGACACGAGCATGAAGAAGAACATTGCCATTTTTATCTCGTATGCACGGGCCAATCGCGATCTCGCTACCCGGTTTCTCAAAAAGTTTCAAGAACAAACGGCTCCCTCCAAACACTATCATTACGCTTTTTGGAGGGATAACGACATTCTGGTTGGAGAAAAATGGCATGAAGAAATTCAAATCGCCTTGGGGCAGTGCGACATGGGATTGGTTCTGGTCAGCCCCGCGTTTCTAGGGTCGCAATACATTCAGGATCACGAGCTTCCTCAATTTGTGAAAGGTGGAAAAAAACCGGTCATCCCGGTATTGTTGCAACCCGTCGATCTGGAGCGCCATGATCTAAAAGGCTTGCAACAGACGCAAATCTTCCGGTTGGAGCGTCCGCGTTTCGCATCCCCTAAGGCCTATGGCGAATGTTCGGGTTCCCATCGCGATCAATTTGCGCTGGAACTGTTTCGGCAGGTGGAAGCCCGATTGGACGATGTGCTGAAAAAGTAACGGGCGTATAGGAGAAAGCGTGTTTCTTGTTTCGTCATCCCCGCAGGTTGTGAGCGGATATCCATCAGTGGAAGACGGCAGTGGTGAGGCGTTAGGAGCAAAATGAGGAGACAGCAATCAAGATGGATTCCCGATAAACAATGTCGGGAATGACGGCGGGAGGAGATAGGTCGGATTAGCAACGCGTAACCTGAGAATGTGCATGACGCCATACGCCGGCCGTCTTCCCAAACCATGCCTGTCGGGTTACGGCCGGATGGCCTAATCCGACCTACTCAACCTGAGCTCTGGAACTTTTCGACCTGAGCACAGATCCTTCGCCGTTGGCTCAGGATGACAGGCTGGTGGAGGGCCATGGGAGTCATATTTGTTTGTCTACTGTCTGAAGGTGAAATCTAAGTTTTTTACAGGAAGGACCGTTCGGAAATCTCCCATCCCTCGTCAGGAACGGTCGCGACAGGTTAGACGCAGCATACAAAGGCTAGGAGCACATGATGGCCGATTGCCATTCCCTATTAATGATTTATCCTCACCTGATAACGTACATTTCATCACTAACAGAGCGGCACCATGACTGAACCAACAATTATTTGTCCCCAGTGCAAAACGGAAATCAAACTGACCGAGTCGCTTGCGGCACCTCTCCTCGAAGCGACGAAGCGAGAGTTCGAACAACGACTCGCTCAAAAAGACGCCGATGCTGCCAAGCGGGAAGCCGACCTGGGTGAGCGCGAAGCTGCTCTCGCCAAAGCCAAAGAGACCCTCGACGAGCAGGTAGCCGACACTCTGAAACTCGAACGCGGCAAAATCGTGGTGGAAGAAGCCAGGAAAGCCAGGCTGGCCCTCTCCAATGACCTCGAACAGAAATCTAAAGAACTGATTGAGATTCAAGGCATCCTCAGGCAGAAGGATGAAAAACTCGCCGAAGCGCAGCAGGCCCAAGCCGATCTGCTCCGCAAACAGCGCGAGTTGGATGACGCCAAACGCGAATTGGATCTTACTGTGGAAAAGCGCGTGCAGGAAGGACTGACCGCCACGCGGGATCAGGCGAAGAAAGAAGCCGAAGAAGCGCTCAAATTCAAAGTCATGGAGAAAGAACAGACCATTGCCTCCATGCAAAAACAAATTGAAGAACTCAAGCGTCGGGCTGAGCAGGGTTCCCAACAACTTCAGGGCGAAGTGCAGGAACTCGAACTCGAAGCGCTTCTCACCTCGAAGTTTCCGCAGGATCACATACAACCGGTGGCCAAAGGCGAGCATGGCGGTGATGTGCTTCATCGCGTCTCCGGCTCATTCGGTCAATCCTGTGGAACGATTTTATGGGAATCAAAACGCACTAAAAACTGGAGCGATGGCTGGCTCATCAAGCTACGCGAGGATCAGCGGCAGGCCAAAGCCGAAATCGCGATCATCGTCAGCCAGGCCTTACCCAAAGAGGTGGAGACGTTCGAATTCATCGACGGTGTCTGGGTCACCCATCCCAAGTCGGTGTTGCCCGTGGCCATTGCCATGCGCCACACGCTCATGGAGGTGGCGTCGGCGCGTCAGGCCTCGGAAGGGCAGCAGACCAAAATGGAAATGGTCTATCAGTATTTGATGGGTCCGCGCTTCCGTCAACGGGTGCAGGCGATCGTGGAGGGCTTCTCCTCGATGCAAGAGGATCTCGATAAAGAGCGGAAAGTCATTATGAAACAATGGGCCAAGCGGGAGGAACAAATTGATCGGGTCATGCAGGCCACCGTCGGCATGTATGGCGACCTCCAAGGTATCGCGGGGAAAACCTTGCAGGAAATTGAAGGACTAGAACTTCAGGCATTAGATGCGCCAATAGTGGAAAGCACAGACAATGAATAAGAGGTAGACGTTTCTCTTAGACCCCTGTTGGGCTAACAGACAAGTCCTCTTTCAACATAATGAAGGGGGGCAAACTCAGAAAACCCCTCCTTACGCCGTGTCGGAGGAAGTTGTGATTGCGCGAGGCCTCTTCCCGTTGTCATGTTGAGCCCCTTCGACTGTGCTCAGGGCAGGCTCCGCGAAACATCTCGCCTCGCCCATGCCCATTGGTTGGGGCTCAGATCCTTCGCGGAACTCAGGATGACCTTCCTTGTGGCAGGCAAATTGTAATCGGATCTACCCACTTGAAACAGCAAGGAGCCAAAAATTTTACCCATGATGGCAGTGGAGCTTTCGTCTACTGCGGTATTCAGTTTGTGACCATTTCGTTTTAGAACAATGCCGTCAATCACAAAGCCCCCGCATATGTTCTCATCTACAAAAGGTAGTTGGCCTGACAAGGCAATAATCCCCATTCTCATTTCTCTCCGAAATTGTGTATCGATAGGCAATCCGAAGGAAGAGACTCGGCTTTCCCGTTATGGGTTCACTCCTTTCAAAAATATCAAGACGTAATTCTGGGGCAACCTGGGTCTTTTGGATATCCAAGGGGTGTAGCTATTTTCCCCAAACCAAGCCCACTAACCAACAAAAACGATGAAAAGTCATTGGACATGGCATGGCATGTAACTTGGATTCTGATTCGTTGCAATTGAAAAGCAACGCCGCCTGATCATAAAGGATTGAATGAATTATGAGGGAGAGACACCAGTCTCTTTCTCCCTTACAAAAGGAGCCATACCCTATGCATGCCTGTTGTCGGAAAATTCTCATTGGAGTCTGGATAGGTGTTGTCCTGCTCGCATTCTCCGGCGGAACCGCATGGACCGGAAGCCCCGGGGATCTTAAGTCTCTGGTTCCACCAGAACACATGGACCAGGCCAAATCCTTTATCAATCCGTTTACCCCCACAGAGGAATTCATTGCGAGCGGAAAAAAATTGTATGAAGGCAAAGGCTGGTGCGCCTTTTGCCATGGGTGGGAGGGAACCGGGGCACCAAGTGCCGGTCGAACCTTTCCTCCTGATATCAAGATGCCAACCAATTTTGCTGATGCTGCCTGGCAGGCGGCCCGAAGTGACGGGGAACTCTTCTGGGTCCTGATTCATGGCAGTCATGGCACCGATATGGTGCCCTACATGCCGCAATATATCACCGACAAGGAAGCCTGGCAGATCATTGCTTATATGCGAACGTTCGGTGGAACGTAATAGTGTCGCTACGTATTCGATACAAATAGGCGTGATCGTGGGCAACGGTTTCAGCTTTTATTCATATATTTAAGGAGGTTGCATGATGAAGGACCAATCTTTCAGAAAAATGCAGGCGGCATGCGTAGCCGTTTTGATGCTGGCTGTGCTGTCAGGTTGTAGTCATTTCGGTAAACACGACGTGTCGAAAACGGCCAAAGCGACCATTCAAGGGTGTACGGACCCCGCGATTACGGGAGCTGCCACACTCAAAGAATTTGATTCCCCCGAAGGTATCAAAAAAGTCTATGTCCAGATGGAGGTCAACGGCTTAAAGGACGGGAAGCATGCGGTACATATTCACGAAACGGCCAACTGCCAACCCTGTGGGGCTGCCAAGGGCCATCATGATCCAGGGCCATTCGGAAAAACTACGCCGGACGCTCCTGACTTCAACCACCCCTTCCATATGGGCGATCTGGTGAACATCACGGTGGTGAACGGGGTGGGAAAGCTGAATGCGGTGACCAACCGGGTCGCATTGTCCGATGGCCGATTAAGCGTGTTTGATCAGGATGGCAGTGCGTTCATTATCCACACCAATGAAGATCTCTATTGCGATCAGGATAGCGAATTGAATCCGGGGTGCGCCGGTGGAGCGCGGGATGCCTGCGGGATTATCGAGCAGATGCCAGTCATGTAGGAGCAAGAACGCTACCTGGTGAATTCTTACACGAAGAGAGCGAAGGTCAGTGAGGGTTGCACCACGCTTGAACGCATGAACAACGAAACAAGAGAGTAAGCCATAATGAGAAATGCTATTCGATGGTCAACCGGGCTCATACTATTCCTGTTCATCGGGGCGCCCCTAGTATACGCCCAACAGCATGGCCAGCAACGGATGATGATGCCGAGGGTGCCCGCCGACAAATTGGAGGAAGCCAGGGCAATGACCAGCCCCTTGCCGCAATCGCCGGATATCGTGGAACAAGGGAAGGCGATTTACGAAGGGAAAGGCACTTGCGTCAATTGCCACGGTGCGAGCGGCCGTGGGGACGGACCGGGGGCCGCGAACCTCAATCCGCCTCCTCGTATGTTACGGGCACATGGGTTTTGGAGGCATCGGTCCGAAGGAGAAATTTTTTGGGTGATCAAGTATGGATCGCCAGGGACTGGCATGATTCCCTTTGGCGGATTGCTCTCGGATGAAGAAATCTGGACGGTGATGCAATATGAACGCAGTTTTGCCGGTGGGCTTCAACATGGAGGAGAATCACATCGTGGAGGGGGACGACACAAAGGCGGAGGCATGATGCAGCATCAGGGTGAGGGAGGAGGGCATGGTGAGGGAAAGGACATGAGGGCCTCAGCCGATCTACCGGCTGGTCAGGCCTCGGAATCCATGGGAAACGCTGAGAAAGCCAAAACCGCCTCGATAAGTATTACCCAGGCCATTACTGCCGCCAACAACCATGTGCCCGGCACGGTTTTGGAAGCCGAGTTTGAAGCCAAAGAGGATCAATCTTTCTGGGAAGTGGAAATCGCCACCGACGATGGCAAACTCATGGAAGTCAAAGTGGATAGCCAAACGGGAGCGATTCTCTCGTTGGACGAAGAAAAGCCGGAACATACCCAGAAACATCAGCGAAAGCAAAAAGGGAAAATGCATCAAGGGTCGAAGGGTGATCACGAAGGTTGTGAAGGTGGATGTATGGGCGGTGGGGGTATGAGTGGGGATATCAAAGGTCACAAGATGGAATAGCGTGTGAACGACCACCGGATGGGTATAGAAGTGTAGAGCAGGTTCATCAGCGTGTCATCCTGAGCCAGTGGCGAAGGATCTGTGCCCAGCAAGAGCAGTCTTGGCTGAACGAGATTCTTCGTTTCATT
>WHTE01000082.1 GCA_009377845.1 Nitrospirales bacterium
CCCCCTCCCCTCCGCCTCCCTGACAACAGGCCGGGTCTGGTACGTAGACCCCTTGGATGGGACGAAAGAGTTTATTTCCCGCAACGGTGAGTTTTCGATCATGATCGGGCTCACCATTGATGCCCGCACCAAACTTGGTGTCGTCTATTGGCCTACCCGTGGCAACCTCTATGCCGGCATGACTGATGAGGCGGCCTGGGTAGAACACAACGGGATCCGCCAGAGGCTCAATGCTATCCAATCCAAAAGTCCCCCCAACATTTCACTCGTGGCTTCTCGTTCCCACCGATCCCCGGTCCTTTCTACCATTCAACAAACATTGCACATCCAAGATGAACAACGAATGGGAAGTGTGGGACTGAAAATTGCGCATATTGCCCAAGGGAGAGCCGACGTATACATTGAGCCCAGTCCGTTTACTAAGGGGTGGGATGCCTGTGCACCTGAAGCCATTTTGCGAGGAGCCGGGGGATGCTTTACCGATATCCACGGAAATCCCATTCAATATGGCCTCAATAATTTTCGCAATCTTCACGGTTTGGTGGGAAGCACTCAAGACTGTCATCAACGCGTGATTCAAGCCTTGACGGGCCTATGTTCCTCGTGTGAAGGTTGACACCTTTTTTCGGCGATTCTTAGAATTCGTTACTTAATGCCGTTGCAGCGATTTTTTTTCATCTTCACCCTCACACTGTCATGAGAACAGACCTCGTCATTATCGGAGGCGGTTTGGCCGGATCGGAAGCCGCGTGGCAGGCGGCGAACTCTGGGGCCAGGGTGACGATGTACGAAATGCGGCCCAAGGAAGAAACGGCCGCCCATAAAACCGATCATCTGGCGGAGATTGTGTGCTCAAACTCCTTGGGATCGGATGATCCTCTCAGCGCTCCTGGAATGCTGAAAGAGGAAATGCGGCGCTTGAACTCCTTGATCATCCGGATTGCAGATGAGGTGCGCATCCCGGCAGGTACCGCATTGGCGGTTGATCGAGACCAATTTGCCCGCAAGGTGACCCAGGCGTTAACAGAACACCCCAAAGTCAAAATTCTTCGAGAAGAGATTCAAGATATCCCCGAGGAGACCCTGTGCATTATCGCCACCGGTCCTTTGACCTCTCCCAGATTGTCTGAAGCGATCATCCAGTTAACCCAATCGAAAAATCTATTTTTCTTTGACGCCATTTCACCCATCGTGGATGCCGATTCGCTCAACACCGACCGGACCTTTCGGGCATCCCGCTATGAAAAAGGCACCGCGGATTACGTGAATTGCCCCATGGACGAAATGACGTATAATTCCTTTTATGACGCCTTGATCCAAGCTGATCGGGTCCAGCCAAAATCTTTTGAGAACGTGCCGTATTTTGAAGGGTGCCTCCCGATTGAGGTCATGGCCGACCGCGGCCGCCAAACCTTATTGTTTGGCCCCCTCAAACCGGTGGGATTGATTGATCCCAAAACCGGGCAACGGCCCTATGCTGTGTTACAATTACGACCAGAAAATCTTCATGGCTCCTGTTATAACCTGGTGGGATTCCAAACCAAACTCACATACCCGGAGCAACGCCGAATTTTTAGGATGATCCCCGGGTTGGAAAATGCCGAATTCCTGCGATGTGGAAGCATCCACCGGAATACCTTTATCAACGCACCCATCCTCTTACAAGACACCTTGCAATTCAAAAAACAGCCGCGCATCTTTTTTGCTGGACAATTGGTTGGGGTAGAAGGATATGTTGAGGCCGCTGCTAGTGGAGGATTAGCCGGAATCAATGCAGCCCGCATCTTAGCAGGCCTTTATCCGGTCATACCACCGCCGTCTACCGCGCACGGGGCACTTCTCCATTACATCACCACCTGTGAGCCAAAATATTTTCAACCGATTAACTCCAATTTTGGGCTGTACCCGCCACTCGACATGCCGGTGCGAGATAAGCAGAAAAAACGACAACTTATCCAAGAACGGGCTAACACCCATTTCAACACATGGATGACGCAATCCGGGCTTTCATAATGTACCTTCAATTGGAACGGGGAGTTTCGCCTGAAACAAGCCGAAGCTATCAGTCCGACCTTCAGCAATTCGTGGCGCATATTCGGCACACCTTCACCACGAAAGGGGTTCCGCAACCCGATGCCATTGACTCACTCAGTATTCGATCATATCTCAAAAGCCTGAGTGATCAAGGATTGAAAAAACCCTCACTTGCCCGGAAGCTGGCGTGTCTCAAAAGTTTTTTTCGATTTTTAGTTGAAGACGGACGGGTTTCGCGCAATCCAGCTTCCACCGTTCGTTCACCTCGACAGGGGACACGCCTTCCTACCGTCCTCACCAAAGACGAAGCCAATACCCTTTTAGACGCACCAGCGTCCCAGGAATGGCTTGAGCTGAGAAATCACGCCATGCTGGAAACCCTGTATGCAAGCGGGGCGCGGGTATCAGAACTGGTCGGGCTGAATTGGGAAGATGTGGATCTGGAATCCAGATCGATCCTACTGCGCGGTAAAGGGAAAAAAGAACGGATGGTCCCCATTGGGACAGTGGCCGCCGATGCCATCCTGGAATTTCAACGTCATCTGCCCCACAAGGCCAACTTTTCAAAGACCGGGACGCCCGATCATTTCGTGCCCGGCTCCGGATCGCAACCCCTGTTCCTGAATGTTCGAGGAGGGCGGTTGACGACTCGAAGCGTGGAACGCATGATGAAGCAGCAGACCGAGCACCGATTCAACAAGACTGTCACTCCCCACACCCTTCGCCATTCCTTTGCCACGCACCTGCTGGATGAGGGAGCGGACCTGCGAGCCATCCAGGAACTATTGGGGCATGCCTCCCTCGCCACAACCCAAAAATACACCCATGTGGCGACCGACCAACTCATGGCCGTCTATGATCGAGCGCATCCCCGATCCGGTTCTTCTCACTCAACACTATCAGAAGAAGATCCTCTTACACGATGAAGATTCGATCCACCACGATCCTATGCGTCCGCAAAGGACCTACAGTGGCAATGGGCTGTGATGGCCAGGTCACAGTCGGCACCACCATTATGAAAAGTAACGCACGAAAACTCCGGAAAATGCATCAAGATCAGGTTCTAGCCGGATTTGCGGGGGCGACCGCGGATGCCTTTACCTTGTTTGAAAAGTTCGAAACGAAGTTAGGAGAATATCGGGGGAACCTGACCCGGGCCGCCGTTGAACTCGCAAAGGATTGGCGAACCGACCGGGTGCTTCGACGTTTGGAAGCGCTATTAGCAGTGGCCGACCGTGAGCATTCCTTTATTATTACCGGCACCGGGGACGTGGTCGAACCGGAAGATGGGATTTTAGCCATTGGATCAGGGGGATGTTACGCCTTATCCGCAGCTCGAGCACTCCTGGCCCATACCGCACTTCAACCGTCTCAGGTTGTCGAACACAGCATGCAAATCGCCGCCGGCATTGATATTTACACCAACCATCACATTGTCATCGAGGAGTTATCGTCATAACGTATGGAACAGCAGACTTCACCAACACCCAGAAATTTGGATTCACTCACTCCGCGCCAAATCGTGGAGGAATTAGACCGCTACGTCATTGGTCAGCGGGACGCCAAACGAATGGTGGCCATCGCCTTACGAAACCGCTGGCGTCGTCAACAGCTCAGCCCGGAACTTCGGGATGAAATTGTCCCTAAAAATATCATCATGATTGGTCCCACCGGAGTCGGGAAAACCGAAATCTCCCGCCGGGTCTCCAAATTAGCGGATGCGCCGTTTATTAAAGTCGAAGCCTCCAAATTTACGGAAGTGGGATACGTCGGACGGGACGTGGAATCCATTATTCGGGACCTCACAGATTTATCCATCAATATGGTCAAGACCGCGTACCTGGAAAAAGTCCAAAAGAAGGCCGAAGACATGGCGGAAGAACGCGTCCTAGATATGCTGCTTCCCCCCTCGCTGTCTAGTCCGTCGTTTGAGACCACTGAGATTACAGAAGAGACCTCAGAGGCTCCCGCACAAAAGAAACAGGATCAGCAGGAATCGACCCGATCAAAACTGCGCCTTCAGCTGCGTGAGGGTAAACTGGATAATCGGATGGTGGAAATAGAAATCAAAGAACGGGGAGGACTCCCGGTTGGGATCATTTCCAATATCGGAGGGATGGAAGATCTTGAACACAACCTTCGGGATATGCTCGGCGGTATGATGCCGGGCAAAAAGAAAAATCGACGCATGAAAGTTTCAGAAGCCTTGAAATTCATGGCCCAAGAGGAGGCGCAAAAACTCATTGACATGGAAGAAGTGACCAAGGAAGCCATTACCCGCACGGAACAATCGGGCATCGTCTTCCTGGACGAGATTGACAAAATTGCTGGACGGGAGAAAAACACAGGCCCCGACATTTCGCGGGAAGGGGTGCAACGGGACCTCCTCCCGATCGTGGAAGGTTCTACGGTCAACACCAAGCACGGCCCGGTCAAAACCGACCATATCCTATTTATTGCCGCGGGGGCATTTCATGTGGCCAAACCCTCGGACTTGATTCCGGAATTACAAGGCCGGTTCCCCATCCGGGTAGAACTGGAACCGCTCACGAAGGATGACCTCATCCGGATCTTAACCGAACCCAAGAACGCCCTGGTCAAACAATACCACGCCTTACTGGGCACGGAAGGGATCTCGTTGGAATTTACCCGGGACGGGATCGAAGAAATTGCGGCGACTGCCGTGCAGGTGAACGACCGAACCGAGAATATCGGCGCTCGACGGCTCTTCACGATTGTGGAGCGGTTATTGGAAGATGTATCGTTTGAAGCGCAGGATCTTCAGGAAAAAAAGGTGGTGATCAACGCGCAGTATGTTCGAGATCACCTTCAAAGTATTGTCAAGGACGAAGACCTCAGCCGGTTCATTCTGTAGGATCATCGCTTCTGTTACAATGGTCTCATCTCCCTTTCTCCTGTACCGTCTCCCCGAAACCCTGGAGTCCGTGAGTACGTGTCATGAACAAACTGATTAAAAAAGCTGACATCCTGATTGAAGCTCTTCCCTATATTCGGACCTTTGCGGGAAAAACCGTGGTCATCAAATATGGGGGGAAGGCCATGGTCCAGGAAGAACTCAAGGAAGGGTTCGCAGAAGATGTCGTCTTGTTGAAATATGTGGGGTTGAAACCCATTATCGTTCATGGAGGTGGACCCCAAATCAACGAAATGCTGGACAAACTTGGCATTGAAGCTAAATTTCTCCACGGTGTTCGGGTGACGGATAAGCCCACCATGGAAGTGGTCGAGATGGTTCTGGGTGGACAAATTAACAAGGAAATCGTGTCATTTCTCAACCAGCATGGCGCCAAGGCCGTCGGGCTCACCGGCAAGGATGGCCAACTCCTCACCACGAAACCCTTTAATCCCAAGAGTCTTGTCCATACCTACAGCGGGTCAACCGACGTCCTTCACCCTGAGGACTACGGGCTTGTTGGCGAGGTCAGCCATGTGGACACCAAATTGCTCCATACTCTTCAAGAAGCGAATTTCATTCCGGTCATTGCTCCAATCGGAGTTGACGCCAAATGGCAAACCCATAACATTAACGCCGATCTCGTGGCAGGCAGTGTGGCTGCAGCGGTTCATGCCGAAAAATTACTGGTCTTGAGTGATGTGAAGGGCATTCGCGATGCCAATAGCCGCCATGTGTCCACCCTCTCCAGAAAAGACATGGAGCGAATGGTCAAAAAACATGTCATCAGTGAAGGTATGCTCCCCAAAGTTCATGCCTGCTTAACGGCCCTTCAGGGTGGAGTCCGAAAGGCCCACATCATTGATGGACGTGTGCCCCACGCGGTGTTACTCGAAATTTTCACAGATAAAGGCATCGGGACGGAAATTGTGGCGTAACCAGCATGAAACTCTCCAAGCAGGCCTTCCCATCAGATTCCTCAAGCACCCGAACCTCGGCCATTCCACAACCCGATCAGCATGCCGCTCTACTCCTGGTCGATTTGCAAAATGATTTCTTCCCCGGTGGTGCGCTGGCCGTCCCCGGAGCAGGCGTCCTCATTCCTCTCATCAACACCTATATCAAGCACTTCAGCCGGCAGGGTTGGGCCATACTGGCGACGAGGGATTGGCACCCAACCAATCATACATCCTTCACCGAACAACAGGGGCCCTGGCCAGTGCATTGCGTCCAAGGGTCACGCGGCGCTCAATTTCATTCAGACTTGGTCATGCCTCCCGGCATGATGGTCATTTCCAAGGGAACTGATCCCAAGAAAGATGCGAAATCCGGTTTTGATGGATCGAGCCTGGCCGATCGACTGGAAGATCTCAACGTACAAACGTTGTTTGTGCTGGGTCTTGCTACCGAATATAGCGTCAAACACACGGTTCTCGATGGCTGTGTCCACGGCTTTCGTGTCGTCTTGCTTACCGATGCCACTAAAGGGGTCAACCGTCAACCGGATGACTTCCAAAAAGCCCTCCAAGAAATGGCCGATGCCGGGGCTTTTCTCGCCAATATCGGCGATATCGAAATGACTCCCTCTGCCCATTGAATACTTTTCACACCCGTTCCTTCAGATCCATGCCTTAATCTGATTGCCCTCACGCTTCGCTTTCAAAGATTTCCACTTCATTTATCCGGTCCGTTCCACAAATCTTCGATATACCTCTTTTCCCGCCTCTCTGCCTGAGTGATGACAAATTTACTCTCAAGAGTTCATTGCAGGGCTCCGAGAAGTGGCTGTATGAGACCAAAGGGCAGTGCCGAAAAATTAGAAGCCAGACGCCGGCTGGCTGCCAGCTTGTTGGCAAAAGGCCGAGGCATTCGCGAGATCGCCAGAACTATCGGCGCGGCTCCGTCGTCCGTCAAACGATGGAAGGATGCACTCGAACAAGGCGGGAAAAACGCATTGAAGTCCAAGCCCCATACGGGTCGCCCATCACGCCTGTCGCCCAAACAACGCCAACATCTGCTCCACATTCTCCAACAAGGCCCACGAGCGGCAAACTTGCGGGCTGATCAATGGACCTGTAGCCGTATCGGGACAGTAATCCGGCGATGCTTCGGAGTGAAATATCACCCCGACCATGTGAGCCGGATATTGCGAGCCTTAGGTTGGAAGTATCAAAAGAAAAGCAGCCCGTTTACAAAACAGGGCAGGACTGACAGAACACGCCTCCGCTGGGCCAACCTTTCCCGGCGGCACCGGTAGGGACTGCTTCGGTGTGTTTCACCTTTGTCCTCCATGACCGAAACATTGGTTTCTGACCCTGGGCAGCACATGCCCTTTACCATTCCCTTCTCGCGGTCTGTCTCTTGTTTTTCTCTACTTTTCCAGACAGGTTTAAATCCTTACTAAACCCTATTCCACCCAGTTGGTAAAAATGATCTTGGTGCCGAATCAGAAGGACAAACCCGCATGGGCTTCTGATAAAAACCTTCAGAGGAACAGTGGCTTAATTTAGGGAAATACCGGAAGGAGGTCCCAGACGAATGCCGGGTACGGTGACCACATCGAGAAATGATCCCAAACGGGCGATGACCTGTGCAAATGCGTCCGGTTCAGTGGGCTTGGTCAAATAAAAGTTACATCCTAGGGAATGGCAGGTTTCCACTTCCTTGGGATCATCTGTGGTGGATAACATGAGGACCGGAACTTGTTTTAACACCTCGTGTTTCTTCATCCTTCGCAGCACTTCAATGCCATTGATCCTGGGAAGATTAATGTCGAGCAGCAACAGATACCGATACCATCCCTTGCCCCATTGATTCTGTCCCGACCCGGACAAAAACTCCAAGGTTTCTTGTCCGTCTCTCAAACGATGACACGGTCTTGCCATTCCGGCCCGCCGCAAATTTTTCTCAATTAACGCGGCGTGTCCGTCATCATCTTCCGCGATCAAAACGATGGTATCAGGATTCATCGTGTTCTCCTTCTTCGACAACCATCCCGCGAGGAAAGTACACTCGAAAGGTCGTGCCTTTCCCCGGAATCGATTCGACCTCAATTTTGCCCTGGTGCCGATCAATAATCCGACGCACAATGGCTAAGCCTAATCCTTGCCCACCTTCCTGCTTCGTGTCGAGACGGTGAAACACCTGAAAAATATGATCATGATGTTCCGGAGGGATCCCGATCCCGTTATCGGCAATGGCATAGGCCGACCATCCATTGACCGTCTTACCGGAAATGATAATCTCTGCCTGACGCGCAGGATCGAGATATTTGTGGGCATTATCGATCAGATTTGCAAAAACCTGGGTCACCAACACATCATCACCCATACAATCGGGAAGGTCCCCGATCTGCAACACGACTTCCTTTTTCTTGAGTTGAAACTCCATTGAGGTCACGATTCCCATCACAAGCCGATTCACATCCAGTCCCTCCCACTGAATGGCCATCTGTCCCAGCCTGATAAACCGAAGAATACCGGAGGTGACGGAACTGACATTATCCGCCCCGGCACGAATAAACCGTACCGCTTCGGGAATATCTTGCGTGACGAGAGGATTGAGATGTTCTCGAACTTGGTCCGACAGGGCCTCCTCTTCGAACAGTTCATTCAGGCGATTACACGCCATCGTGAGTTCCTGGCAAAACCCCTGGATGGTCACAATCGGTGCACGAAGATCATGAGAAATCACATGCATCAACGTTTCCATATCCGTGGGGGAAACCGCCTCAGGTTCGCCCGTCCCTAGTTTAGAAAACTTGTCCGGTCGATTGGGTAGTTCCATAACACGTCATTCCTTTTCAGCCGCTCATCTCAGCCAGTTATTCGGCTTGCTATCCGGATTCCAGATCCAAGTGAGTGCATTCCAATGGAGGACAAGAGCAGCATCCTCTTTGTATGCGTTTTTCTCCAACTCTCAAAGAGCGGGAATAACCATGAATGTGCCAAACGGGACCGCCACGCGGCTGCTCCTCATCTAGTCAGACTGGCTACCTACCCTTTGAAACGTCAGGAATTCAATCTTTCTTGTAATGAAGCTGAAAAATCCGGGGGATGACCGATGAAATGAACATCTTGGTCATCCCCGGCAAAGAGAATAAAAACGGGATGAAGATATAAATTACACAAGGAGCGGAATAATTAAGAGCGCCACAATATTAATCACTTTAATCATGGGATTAATGGCCGGGCCAGCTGTATCTTTAAACGGATCACCGACGGTATCACCGGTCACGGCCGCTTTATGCGTTTCAGTGCCTTTCAATCCTCGCTCTTCAATATACTTCTTCGCATTATCCCAGGCTCCACCACCACTCGTCATGGTGATGGCTAAAAAGAGCCCTGTCACAATGCTGCCAACCAAAACTCCACCTAACACGACGGGTCCCAGGATCGCCCCGACGAGAATAGGCGCAAGAACGGGAATCATACCGGGAATCATCATTTTTTGAAGCGCAGCCTGGGTCACAATATCCACGCATCGCCCATATTCGGGTTTACCAGTGCCTTCCATGATTCCTTTGATTTCCCGGAATTGGCGACGGACCTCTTCTACAATCAGCCCCCCAGCCTGTCCAACCGCTTTCATGCACAACGCACCAAAAATAAAGGGCAGCATGCCACCGATAAACAGACCTACCAGGACATCAGGGTTTTTCAAATCAAAGGTGATCGGGTGAGCCACGGTACTGGCCGCCCGCGCATATTCAGCAAACAACACCACCGCCGCTAACGCCGCAGATCCAATGGCATAGCCCTTGGTCACGGCCTTCGTGGTATTCCCAACTGCATCGAGAGCATCAGTAATTTTTCGCACATCCGCCCCTAAGTGAGACATTTCGGCAATGCCACCGGCATTATCTGTAATTGGACCAAACGCATCGATGGCCACAACGATCCCCGCCATGGACAACATCGACACTGCCGCAATGGCAACGCCATACAGCCCACCTTGGTCGACCCCGCCACAAATCGCAAAGCTACTTAATATCGCCACAGCAATGACCACCACCGGCCAGGTGGTGGATTGCATCCCCACCGCTAAGCCGGCAATGATGTTCGTAGCATGACCGGTTTCACTGGCTTTGGCAATTTCTTTAACGGGAGAATAGTGGGTCGACGTGTAATAGTCGGTGATAAAGACCATTGCCAGAGTCACGACCAACCCCAGCAGGGCCGCGACATAATAGGCAATCCCGCTGACCCCGGCCACCCCATCCATCATCGACATCGTCACCGGGAAAAAAGCCACTGCCGCCAACCCCCCACTGACAAACAACCCTTTATACAGGGCGGACATAATGGTCCCCCCCTCTCCGACTTTGACAAACAACGTTCCTAAAATAGTGGCAAAGATGGTGAGCCCACCGAGTACCAATGGCAATAGAACCGGTTGATGATTGCCAGGGAACAGACTGATGGCCAGCACCATAGCGGCCACAATCGTCACGACATAGGTTTCAAACAAATCCGCCGCCATGCCAGCGCAATCGCCGACATTATCCCCGACATTGTCGGCAATCACTGCGGGATTGCGGGGATCGTCTTCAGGGATGCCAGCTTCCACTTTTCCGACAAGGTCCGCCCCGACGTCCGCCGCTTTGGTAAAAATCCCTCCGCCGACCCGGGCAAAGACTGAAATGAGACTGCCGCCAAAACCCAAACTGATTAACGCATGCACTGCCTTTTCAGGACCAGCGACCGCGGAAGCCACGGCATAAAACCCGGCTAAGGCCAAGAGGCCCAACCCAATAAGCAACAGACCAGTCACCGCCCCACCACGAAAGGCCACCTGCAACGCGGGATTCAACCCATCAGAAGCCGCTTGAGCGGTTCTGACATTGGCCCGTACCGCAATAATCATTCCCACATAACCGGCGGTGGCGGAGGCTATGGCTCCCACCAAAAATCCAGTGGCACTCAACAACCCGAAGGTTTCTGACCAGAACCCGGCCAACCACAAAAGCACGAACATCCCAGCCGCGACCATTCCGACAGTTTTATATTGCCGATACAGATAGGCCGAAGCCCCTTCCTGAATGGCCTGAGCAATTTCTTTCATCCTGTCGTTGCCAGACTCCAAGCGGAGAACCCAAAAGGTCAAATACAACCCATACCCAATTCCGGCCACTCCGGACAGCATGGCAAACCACAAGACCGAACTTTCTATGTCCACAGAACAATCCTCCCTTTCACAGTCAAATGATTATGTCGCTCTAACTGGAAGACCACACACGTAAGGGAATGTCCTCCACCGGCCAGACAGAATGACGACACCACATGATTAAGGTAATGTGTAATGCCGTTATGAAGGGCATCAACGCATGTTCATGAATGAAGCGGGCTGGATTTTACCTGTCTGTGTCACAATGTTCAAGGTAAAAACCCTAATAGGCAAAGTTTTTTTACCAGCCCTTAAGGAAGGACTTCGCACCCCTCCCACAGCCCATATTACTTGAATTTCTCTCTCCCTTCCGCGCCAACGACAAAGAGAGCCGCTCCTAAAATAACCCGCGCAACTCTCCCTCTCGAAGCCATCTCCACTGGCCGGGTGGAAGGGAGCCCAACCGAATCGGCCCGATGGCCACACGGATAACCCGCAAAGTCGGGTGCCCGACCTGAGCCGTCATATGGCGAATCTGCCGATTCATTCCTTCCTGGATTTCCATCCGCAACCACGCCGTGGGAACGGACTTGCGGAAACGAATCGGTACGGGGCGAGGATGGACAGTAGGCTCATGCTGAAGAAGCTGAACCTTGGCCTGCCGGGTCCGTTTCCCCTTGAGCATGACGCCTTGCCGAAGCTGCACAAGGGCCAATTCATCTGGAATTCGTTCCACTTGCACCAAATAGGTTTTAGGAACCTTATGAAATGGTGAAGTCAAGCGATGAGCAAGAGCTCCATCCGAAGTCAGCAGAAGCAGTCCCTCACTATCCATATCCAGGCGACCGGCCGGATAGACCCGTGGCTCAACCACATAGTCAGCCAAGGTCGGACGCCCTTCGGAATCGGTAAATTTCGACAGGACGCCGTAAGGCTTATGCAGCATCAGATGCCCATACTGGGCTCTTGGATTTGCTCCAGTCTGAAGTTTGGAATTCATTGACTGTGTGGCTACTAAGACAAAAAGACTACCCTCCCTTGTATTCCCGTGAAGCCCTGAATCAATCTGCTTATCATCATTCCCGGGGAAACAAGAATCCTTCTTCTCGAAATCAAGGTCGGATACATGCCGCTGGCTATCTTATTTAATAATAGTAGAACGAATCGATAACGGACATATATGCTCAGCACTCATCTTTCTTACTCCACATCGAAAAAGTCATGGGCTATTTATTGCCTCATCCAAAAATTTCTGCTACCTTGAAGCGCGTACTACAGCAATCACCTCGTTCATCCCGCTTATAACTCAATTAGGAATAACGTATGGCATGGGAACCAAAAGATCCGTGGGGAGGAAGCGGTCAAGACCCCCTGGATGAGGCTCTACGGAAAGCAAAGGACCAACTCACTCATCTCGTGCCCGGCCGGGGCTTCAAATCCGTCATCTATATTGTCCTTGCAGTACTGGCTCTCTGGCAATCCGTGTTTATTGTGGCCCCAGACGAGCTAGGCTTGGTGAAACGATTTGGCGATATCGTTCGCGAGGTTGAATCCGGACCGCATTTTAAAATTCCTTTTGTAGAATCGGTCGATACTCCCAAAGTTGAAAAAGTCCATAGAATAGAGGTGGGATTCCGCACAGACCGCGGACGGACTCAATTCGTTCCCCAAGAAGCCCTCATGCTGACCGGAGACATGAATATTTTATCTCTCGAGTTCATCGTCCAATATAAAATCAAGGACGCCAAAAATTATTTATATAAAGTCGCCGATGTCGAAACCACCATTCACAATGCTGCTGAAGCGGCCATGCGGGAAGTTATCGGCAAAAGCAAAATTGATGAAGCCTTAACCGTCGGCAAAGCACAAATTCAACAGGGAGCACAAGACCTGCTCCAAGGCGTCCTGGATCAGTATCTGGCCGGTGTGCAAGTTGCCACGATTCAACTTCAGGATGTGAACCCCCCGGAAGCCGTCGCCGCGGCCTTTAAGGATGTCGCCAGTGCCAAGGAAGACCGTGAAAAGGTTATTAATCAGGCTCACGGCTACCGAAACGATTTAATCCCTAGAGCAAAAGGGGAAGCCGCTCAAGGCATCAACCAGGCCAAAGGTCATGCACAATCCCGGATTGCACGGGCGGAGGGAGAAGCCAATTACTTTCTCCAGACTTTAAAAGAATACAAACTGGCCAAGGATGTCATCAGTAAACGGGTGTATATTGAAACGATGGAAGAAGTGATGGCTAACACGGAAAAAATTATTCTGGATTCCAAGGCCAGTGGAAATGTGCTGCCCTTTCTTCCTTTAGATCGCTTATCCCGCTCTCATGGGGATAAAACCACGCAAGGAGGGGACTCCCGATGAAACAAAATCTCCTCATTGGTGTCGTCATCGTTCTTGGTCTGCTCCTGGTATTAGGACTCTCCCCATTTTTTGTTGTCGACTTAACCGAAACGGCTATCGTGGTCGCATTAGGAAAACCTCTTCAGACCATCACGGAACCAGGGCTGAAATTTAAAATTCCCTTTTACCATCAAGTGACCTTCTTTGATAAACGCTTATTGGACTATGACGCTCCCGTTCGAGATGTCATCACCAGCGATAAGAAATCCATGGTGATTGACAACTTTGCCAAATGGCGCATTGTGGATCCCTTGAAAGTGTATCAGGCCTTTCAGACGCAACGAGGAGCCCTCCAACGCCTGGACGATATCATTTATTCGGAATTGCGGGTCGAATTAGGCCGGCATGAACTGACGGAAATCGTTGCCGCAAACCGGGCGTTGATTATGAAAGTCGTGTCGGATCGATCCAACGAAAAAGCCTCGGTTTATGGCCTTGAAGTCCTGGATGTCCGCATTAAGCGGGCTGATCTGCCTGAGCAAAATGAAAAAGCCATTTTCCAACGGATGCAGGCTGAACGGGAGCGCCAGGCCAAGCAATATCGAGCAGAAGGGGAGGAGGAGGCCCAAAAGATTCGATCCGAAGCTGAAAAAGACAAGCAAATTATCCTGGCCGAGGCCTATAAAACCGCGCAGGAAATTCGTGGAGACGGAGAAGCCAAGGCCTATAAAACCTATGCGACAGCCTACCAACAAGGCCCGGAGTTTTTTGAATTTATCCGAACGATGGAAGCCTATAAGAAAACCTTTACGAACAATACCACATTGGTCCTTTCCCCGGATTCGGAATTCCTCAAATACCTCAAAAAACGGTAAACGACCATCTTCCCCACTGTTTTTTTTTGGTCCGGCACTGCTGCCAGAGTTCTATCCCGGCATTCTCCCCATGGCTAATCCTGAACATGTTGAACGGCTGATCAAAGGCGGGGTTGAAGAATGGAACAAATTTCGACGAACAGACCAGGCCATTCAGCCTGATCTGAGCGGAGCCTTCAGGGTATGACTTTACCGGGCTCGATTTAAGCCAGGCCAATCTGGAAGGGGCCGACCTCTCCGACGCCTATCTCTTTCGAGCAAATTTAACGGAGGCCAATCTCTCCGGCGCCAACCTCACCGAAGCCGATGTGCTGGAAGCTAATCTGATCAAGGCCAATCTCTCGAATGCCACCATGATCAGGGTCGATTTGTCCGGAACCGGGTTGATCGCCTGCAATCTGGAAGGCGCGAATCTTGAAGGGGCCACTCTCACTCGTGCTTCGCTGCCCTGGGGAAACCTCACTCGAGCCAATCTGGCCAAAGCCAAGCTACACTTCACCGATTTACGGGAGGCTCAACTCATACAAGCCAATCTTCAAGGTGCCTCCCTTCAAGATACATCCCTGACCGGAGCAAACTTACAGGAAGCAAATCTCCAAGGGGTCACACATATATCACTTGATCTCCTTGCCAAAGCCAAAACTCTGTATCAAACCCGCCTCGACCCGGATATCAAAGAAAACCTTCTGAAAAGCCATCCACGCCTTTTCGAAAGCCCATTGAACTAAAGACAAGAACTTGAAGAAAATTTCATCTCTCCTATGCTCTTATTGGAGCGAATGATGCAAGAGACCTGTACATGACACTCTCAAAATAGAGATGGTTTGAGAGGGACTGTCGGATATCTCAAAACTTTCTTCATACCAAGTCACATCTCACCATCTTGTGATTGATAGCAAAAATGAGATGAGTATTCGATAAAGCATGTCAGGGAGTATTGAATATGTCATATTCAGGCCACGTTGAGACTTCTTCGACCCTATAAAGCGCATGAGGGAATGTTCAAAAAACCCGTTCAGTAAAGCCGAAGGCACATGGATGGGCGGCACGTCTGGTGAGCACAACGAAGGACCGAGAAAACGGCTGGCGGACCTATCCTCTGGTTCAAAATCCTGCTAGGAACGAATTTCTTCATTCCCCGGAATCTGTGGGGTAATCGGCAAATGGATGGTGAAGATGGTTCCTTTCTCTTGTTCACTATGTACGATGACTGTTCCTGCATGAGCATCCACGGCATCCTTAACAATTTTTGTCCCAAGTCCGGTTCCTCCGGCTTTCCCGCTAATCGCCTCTTTGGTGAATAATCTGTCACGGATTTCAGGAGGCATGCCTTTACCCGTATCA
>WHTE01000083.1 GCA_009377845.1 Nitrospirales bacterium
CATCTGTTCTGAATATTTTAGAGATGACCAGGCCAAACGGGATAGAACCCAATAGATAGGCACCGAAAACCCCTAATAGATACAGTCCCATCTCCTGACTTCTTGCGAAGAACGAGCTACCAATATTGCGGACTAATTTTCTTGAAAATCTGAATGAGGTATCGCCAGCCGGAAAGGAGGGAAAAAAACAAGGCCACATATAGGAGACCGGTGCCGACATGAGACAGCAAATCTTCAATTTGAACCCAGACTCCTTGAAGGATAAGACAGAGAATGCCACCGATTTGACCGACCACTTTGAATTTCCCGAGAGAGTCGGCAGGAACGACAAAGCCTTCTTTCGCCGCGACGGCCCTGGCTCCGGTGACAATCATTTCACGTGCGATCATGACGATGGCCAACCATACGGCGACACGTTGAAATTGCACGAGAAGAATAAGCCCAGAGGCCACCAGAAGCTTATCCGCAACCGGATCGAGCAATTTTCCTAAATTGGTAATCTGCCCGCTTCTCCGTGCCAAATACCCATCGAGAAAATCCGTGAATGCCGCCCCGGCAAAAACCAATCCGGCTATCAACGCCCGGTCCGGGCTCGATTCGGAAAAGAGCCAGACAAATACAGGAATTAATAAGATCCGCAACAGAGTAATAGAATTCGGAAGGTTGAGATAGGTTTCCCCCATGATTACACTACTACCTTCCGGTTTCCTTTTCACTGCTTCCGATTGGTTCATTGCGGCCAGTCTGTCCTTTATTGAAACTTCACGTCAGAGGAGAGGTGTTTCCTTTTCCAGAAACACACCAAATCGTTTGCAGTTGTTGCAATAAACTTCGCAACTCACTCAACCGCACCATGTTGGGCCCATCCGATAGGGCTTCTTCCGGACGAGGATGGACTTCCATAAAAAACCCGTCGCATCCCACTGCAGCCGCCGCACGGGCTAAAGGCGCCACAAACTCCCGCTGCCCTGACGAACAGGTTCCCCCGCCCCCAGGCAATTGCACGCTGTGGGTAGCATCAAACACAACCGGATATCCCAGATTTCGCATCACGGGTAATGATCGCATATCGACGACAAGATTTTGATAGCCAAAGCTGGCCCCTCGCTCCGTCAAGAAAATTTTCCTGGTGCCTGCTTCATGAAGCTTATTGACGACATTCGCCATGTCCCATGGCGATAAAAATTGCCCTTTTTTCACATTGACAACCCTGCCGGATTTGGCAGCTGCACAGAGCAAATCGGTCTGTCGGCATAAAAACGCGGGGATTTGCAACACATCCACCACTTCGGCAACCTGAAGCACGTCTTGCACCTCGTGAATATCCGTTAGAATGGGCACGCCTAGCTCATCTTTGACTTTCTTGAGAATTTTCAACCCTGCCGCAATCCCTAATCCTCGGAACGAAGAAATCGACGTGCGGTTGGCCTTATCATAGGAAGCCTTAAAGATGTAAGGAATACCAAGGTCTTTGGCGATCTCCGCAATGGCGGAAGCTGTCTCTAACACCAACCCTTCCCTTTCGATAACGCAAGGCCCCGCAATCAAAAAATGTAGCCTATCTCCGCCAACGGAGAACGGGCCAATGTCTACTTCAGTTGGCTGAGCCATAATGAATCCGATTCGTTAGGTGCCGAATTTTCGTTGAAGCGCGGCACCAATGAAGGCCGTAAAGAGAGGATGGGGGGAACAAAGTCGTGACTGAAATTCGGGATGGAATTGTGTGCCCACAAACCAGGGATGACCTTTTAATTCGATAATTTCCATTAGCCGCCCGTCAGGGGACGTCCCGCTAATCATCAGCCCCTTTGAGGTTAAGAAATCAAGGTACTCGTTGTTAAATTCATAGCGATGCCGGTGTCGTTCACGAATTTCCGATTGCTTATAAGCCGCAAAGGCAAGCGTATCGGGTACCAATCGACAGGGAAATCCGCCTAATCGCATCGTCCCTCCCTTATCTTGAATGGTCCGTTGCTCGGGAAGGAGATCAATCACGGGATACGGCGTATCAGGATTAAACTCGGAACTATTGGCATTTTGGAATCCGCCGAGGTTCCGGGCGATTTCAATCACGGCACATTGCATGCCCAGACAAATTCCAAAAAACGGAAGATGTCTCTCTCTGGCATATCGAATCGTGTCGACTTTTCCTTCGATCCCTCGAATGCCGAAACCGCCAGGAATTAAGACTCCGTCCACATCGGCTAACAGCCGTTCCGGACCGTCCTTCTCAATTTCACCAGATTCCACCCAATGAATGTTGACGCCTGTTTCATCGCGTAACCCTCCATGAATCAACGCTTCGGAAACACTCTTATAGGATTCACGAGATTCCACATACTTGCCAACTAATGCGATCGTGACTTCATGGCGAGGGCGCTTAATCTTCTGGACCAAGATGTCCCAATCCCGAAGGTTGGGTGGCCGGGTTTCAAGCCGAAGCGAACGGACGATGAGTTCATCCAGGCCTTCTTTTCTCAGGATAATAGGCACTTCGTAAATGGAATCCACATCCTTGGCCGTAATGACGGATCCTTTATCCACATTACAAAACATGGCAATTTTATCTTTCACCCCGGGAGGGAGAAACCGATCCGTCCGGCACAACAAAATATTTGGCTGAATTCCTATTTCACGAAGTTTATTGACCGAATGTTGGGTCGGTTTGGTTTTGAGTTCCCCGGCAGTTCCAATATACGGTACCAAGGTGAGATGGATATACAAAACATTTTCCCGACCGACATCATAGGGCATTTGTCGGATCGCCTCTAAAAACGGCAAACTTTCGATATCACCGACGGTCCCGCCAATTTCCACGATCACCACGTCGACGTCATGCGCCACGTTGAGAATAGTCTGTTTGATGGCGTCCGTAATATGGGGGACCACCTGAACGGTCGCTCCAAGATATTCCCCTCTTCGCTCCTTTTGAATCACTGATTCATAAATCCGCCCAGCCGTGCAATTATTTTCACGGCTTAATTGGACAGTCGTAAATCGTTCGTAATGTCCCAAATCCAAATCGGTTTCCGCTCCGTCATCGGTGACAAAAACTTCCCCATGCTGATAGGGATTCATGGTGCCAGGATCCACATTGATATAGGGATCCAGTTTTAAAAATGTAATGGTCATCCCACGGCTTTCTAATAAATGCCCGATAGCCGCGGAAGACAAGCCTTTTCCCAAAGACGAAACCACTCCCCCTGTCACAAAAAGAAATTTACTCATGGCTCTTTTCAGGTTAGATGATGAACCGCACGCCCTCTCCCCTCACCCGTCGACTTCACCATATTGCTCTACCTATTTTCAACCCTCTGCACAGCCGGCAAAGGACTATCCTTCGGCTCACAGAAGTTTCTCGATAAGAGAGACTCCGCAGTAGGGACATCCTCTGGATTATCAATGCGAATCGATTCGTGTGCCGTTTCCCAAACCATAATGGGAAGTCCATGTTCTAATGCTCGAAGTTGTTCCAGTTTTTCGGCGTCTTCAAGATATCCCGTCGGCAACCCAGCAAATCGCAACAACTCCGCTTTTCTAAAAATATAGATTCCTAAATGCATAAACGCTATGGAATCATTTCCAGGAGGCACACCATCACGCCAACAGGGTATCGGACTTCGTGAAAAATACAACGCATGCCCTTGGCGATCGGTGACGACTTTCACAATCGACGGATTGGCCAGGTCTTGCGTCTTGTGCAATTTTCTTTTAAGTGTTCCGATGCCAGTCCGGGAACGAACAAAAGGAAGAATGAGATCATCCAGCAACCCCGGATGCTGAGGAATTTCATCAGCCTGCAAATTCACAATCACGTCATATTTCAATTGAGAAACCACTTTCGCCACCCGGTCTGTTCCTGTTCGGCAGGCTTCCCTGACCAGACAGACTTCCCCACCGAAATTCTGGACGCCTTGGTAAATGGCCTCCTGGTCGGTGATGACCATGATTTGCCCAACATGCGAGACTTGTTGAACCGCTTCGTAGACATGTTGGATTAACGGCTTTCCGGCCAGAAGAGCCAAGGGTTTTCCTGGAAATCTAGATGATCCATAGCGAGCCGGAATACACAGACTCACAAGGGAATCAGTTGCGGCCATGAATTAACGCCTCTTGTAGTTGTGCTCGGGTCACCGTGGCCGTACCCACCATTCCCACCACAATGCCTGCAGCTTGATTGGCTAACACCGCAGCATCAGGAAGTGAGGCCTTCGCGCTAATAGCCAAGGCCAGAGTACTGACGACTGTATCTCCTGCCCCAGTCACGTCATAGACTTGTCGAGCGACCGCCGGGATCGTCCAGGACCGACCATTGTGGTCAAAAATACTCATCCCCTCCTCTCCCCTTGTGATCACGACCGCCTGACATCGTAAGCGTTTTTGAAGGGAAGCTCCGATTTGTTCAATTGGAACGTCCTGGGTAGGAAGAAACCCTGCAGCTTGTTTGGCTTCGAGATGATTGGGTGTAATCACCGTCACCCCCTCATAATACCCCATGTGCTCGACTTTGGGATCCACAACAATCGGAACGCCATGCTGATACGCCAATTCTTGAACGGCCTTCATGAGTTCCCCCGTGATCATGCCTTTCGCATAATCCGAAATCACCAGGCAGGACGAATCGGGGAGACGGGAAGCCATATGCCGCACCATTTTTTGCGCCAATTGAGAAGAAATGTCATGATGTTGCTCCACGTCAAATCGAACGATTTGCTGATTATGAGCCACCACTCTCGTTTTTTTGATCGTGGGCCTGCTGGCATCGATAAAGACTCCGGGAGAACCGGTGGAGGATCGTCGGATGTCTGCGAGAAATTGTTTGCCAACTTGATCCGCACCGACCACTCCACACAATTCAACCTGCCCGCCTAACGTCATGATATTATGGTACACATTCGCCGCTCCACCCATCCGATACGATTCTGAGTCAACATGGACGACAGGCACAGGAGCCTCCGGGGATACTCGGTGCACTTTGCCCCAGACATAATGATCCAGAATCAGATCTCCTACTACCAAAATTCGGGCGCTGGAGAAGCGTTCCAAATACTGCGTTAACTTCCTGGCGGAAATCGATGGGACAGCGGATAGCGGTTTCATCCTCAAATCGGCACAACGCAGAACGGCTGGTAGGTTAAGGAAGTGTTTGCCCAACTATTCGATGAGTTTTCCTATCCGTTCCCATCGAATCAAATTGGTCCAGGATCCTTGCCCATTCCATGACCAATACACTAAAAAAGCTCTGCCTTTAATTTTATCCATCCGCACAAACCCCCAAAACCGACTGTCCAGGCTTTGATCGCGGTTATCACCCATCACAAAATATGAATCAGGAGGAACCGTTAATGGGCCAAGATTATCCCGTGGATTGATACGACCATCAATAATTCCCGGGTCGATCCGCTGGGTAAAGGTTTCATCCATCAAGGGTTGCCTGTTCACCGTGATTTTTTTGTTCTGAATATGAATGGTATCACCCGGGAGCCCAATCACCCGCTTAATAAAATCCTTGCTCTCGTCCTCCGGGTAACGAAAGACAATGATGTCTCCACGCTGTGGAGGATCAAAGTTCATCACAAGGGTGGAGGAAAAACAGGTTACCGGTGGGAACGACACCTGAAACTCACAATCCTTCGGTAACTGAAATCCATAGGCAAGCTTGGAAACGAGGATATGATCGCCAATCAACAAGGTCGGAATCATCGACCCGGACGGAATCTTGAAGGCTTGAACCACAAAGACTCGAATCGTCAAGGCTAGAATAATCGCAATCACCAATGCTTCGGCATATTCCCGAAAGATGGACTTTTTGGACATCTCCATTTCCTGGGAACCAGAGGCGACTGAAGATCCCTCTGGAAGGCCTTTTTCAGAAGATTCGTTCATGTTCGACTTTTGCGGGTCTTGATTGGTCATGAGCGACTCAATTGGGATCGGTCTTTAATATTGCCAGAAATGCCTCTTGAGGGACTTCGACACGGCCCAATTGTTTCATACGTTTTTTCCCTTCTTTTTGTTTTTCCCACAGCTTGCGTTTCCGGGAGATATCCCCACCATAGCACTTGGCTGTGACGTTTTTCTTGAGAGCCCCAATGGTTTCCCGAGCAATGATGCGTTTGCCAATCGCCGCCTGAATGACAATTTCAAACATTTGTTTGGGAATTAATTCTTTCATTTTTTCGGCTAATTGTCGTCCGCGGCTTTGAACTTTATCCTTATGCGCGATAATGGATAGCGCATCCACCGTTTCTCCATTCAGCAATAAATCCAATTTCACCAGCTCAGACTCGCGATAGCCCAGTAATTCATAGTCTAAAGACGCATAGCCTTGAGTTCGAGATTTCAAACGATCGTAAAAGTCTAACACAATTTCATTTAAAGGGATTTCATAGATTAACATGGACCGGGTCGGATCCAGATATTGCAGACCCAGTTGAATTCCCCGGCGCTCCTGACATAGTTGGAGAACATTACCAATATACCGCTCCGGGGTGATAAGGGTGGCTTTAATAAAGGGCTCTTCAATCCGTTCGATCTGGGCGGGATCCGGAAGCTTGGAGGGATTGTCGATCACCTTCATTTCCCCATTGGTGGCATACACTCGATAGACGACCGTCGGTGCGGTACTGATGAGATCTAGCCCGTATTCCCGCTCCAATCGCTCTCGAATAATTTCCATATGGAGGAGCCCTAAAAACCCACATCGGAATCCAAAGCCCAAGGCCAGGGACGTTTCAGGCTCATACACAAACGAAGAATCATTAAGCCGTAATTTCTCCAGAGAATCCCGCAGATCCTCAAATTTGGCATTATCGGTGGTATATAATCCACAAAAGACTACCGGCTTCACATCCCGGTACCCGGGCAACGCGGTTTCGGTGGGTCGCCGAGAGTCAGTAATGGTGTCTCCGATTTTTGTATCGGAAAGCTCTTTCATTCCGGCACAAATATACCCCACTTCCCCTGGACCAAGTCGGCCGACTTTGGTCCGTTTCGGTGAAAAGACCCCGACTTCCAGTACTTCAAATTCACCTCCTGAAGACATTAACCGGATCATCATATTGGGGATGATTTCTCCATCCATGATTCGAATGAGCACGACGGCTCCCTGGTAATTGTCAAACCAGGAATCAAAAATCAGGGCCTTCAACGGTTGGTCAACCGAACCGGCAGGAGGAGGGATAATCCGGACCACACCCTCAAGGACTTCCCTCACCCCTCGACCATCCTTGGCGCTGACCAAAAAGGCCTCTTCACTCGACAACCCCAAGACATCTCGAATTTGCACTTTGACGCCATCCACATCGGCACTCGCCAAATCAATCTTATTGATGACGGGAATAATGACCAAATTATTCGAAATGGCCAAATAGGCATTGGCAATGGTCTGGGCCTCCACCCCCTGAGTGGCATCGATCAACAGAAGCACTCCTTCACACGCCGCTAAACTCCGCGACACCTCGTAGGCAAAATCCACATGCCCGGGAGTATCGATGAGGTTAAACTGATATTCCTGCCCATCTGAGCCACGGAATCGTGTAGTGACCGCATGCGCTTTGATGGTAATGCCACGCTCACGTTCCAGATCCATGGCATCCAGATATTGCGCACGCGCCTCACGCTGAGACACGGCACCGGTAATTTCCAAAAACCGGTCAGCGAGAGTGGATTTGCCGTGGTCAATATGAGCGATAATGGAGAAATTTCGTATGTGGCTTTGAGGGAAGGCTTTACTCATTCGAAGTGTCCGTGATTGTAGTGAGCCCCTAAAAGGTTGTCAAAAATCGATGGATTCGGCTAGGTTATTCTCTTGGGAAGTGCCATGACCGTCCAAACCCGCACACAATTACAAAAAGACGATTGCCAATATGTGTGGCACCCCTTTACCCAAATGCAGGAATGGGAGCGCCACCCTCCTCTCATTATCAAACGCGGAAAAGGTTCTTATGTCTACGACATGGAAGACAATCCCTATCTCGATGCCACCGCATCCATCTGGGTGAACGTTCATGGACATCGGCATCCTCGGATTGATCAAGCCATTCGCCATCAACTGACCCAGGTAGCTCATACCACACTGCTGGGTCTTTCCAACCCTCCAGCCATTCAATTAGCGAAGGCTCTCATTCGCCTCGCTCCAAAAGGTTTACAGAAAGTCTTTTATTCCGACAATGGCTCAACGGCCGTCGAGGTAGCGGCGAAGATGGCCATCCAGTATTGGCAACAATGTCCGATTCCCCAACCGCGGAAAACTCAATTTATCCACTTGGGCATGGCCTATCATGGGGATACGGTAGGAGGAGTGAGCCTCAGCGGAGTCGAACTGTTCCGCAGGCCTTTTCCCTCTCTTTTATTTCCAAGCCATGATATTGAGCCCCCTTACTGCTATCGATGTCACCTTCGATTGCACTTTCCCGAATGCGGTCTCGCCTGTCTAGACCCCCTTAAACAACTGCTTCAAGCAAGACATAAAGAAATCGCAGGCCTGATTCTTGAGCCCATGGTGCAAGCGGTCGCCGGAATCATTCCTTCTCCTCCAGGATACCTGAAACGGGTCAGGGAGTTATGCACCCGGTACAATGTCCTGTTCATTGCGGATGAGGTTGCCACGGGATTTGGACGAACGGGTCGGATGTTTGCCTGTGAACATGAAGGGGTCTCCCCGGATATCATGGCCATTGCCAAGGGGTTAACGGGAGGATATCTCCCATTGGCTGCCACGTTGACGACGACCGCCATTTATGAGGCGTTTTTGGGTGAAGCTCATGAAGAAAAAACATTTTTTCATGGACATAGTTACACGGGAAATCCCTTGGGATGTGCGGCCGCCCTGGCAAATCTGGCCATTTTTAAAACTGAGCGAACTCTAACAAAGCTTCAGCGACGGATTCCTCAATTTCGCACGATACTTGAGTCGCTTGCCGATGATCCATGGGTTGGCGACATCCGGCAATGTGGCTATATGGTTGGGATTGAGTTAGTTCAAGACAAAAATCAAAAAGCCCCGTTCCCTGTTTCCGATCGCATGGGTCAAAAAATAGCCATGACGGCCAGAACCTTGGGGCTTTTGGTCCGTCCTATCGGCACGATTATGATTCTCATGCCGCCCCTTTCCGCCACGGTGAAGGAATTAGATCAAATTGTGGCTATCCTGAAACTCGCCATCTCGGTGGTTCGTGCCTCAAGAGAATCTTCCTCCAAACGGCCACATCGCTCAAGTCCTCATCAAGAATCACGTTAAATGAGTTCTACCGTTTGGCCAATGTGCAGTTCACACCGGTCCGCCGCTCGTCCTTGCTTAATAAAAATCTCTAAATGCCCATTACTATTGATTACGGCTTCCGGGAGTCCTGTGGCACCTTCTCCATAATGGGTTCGAATTCCCTTAATGATGACCTCTCCAATTTTAACACCAGAATAGTCCTTCTTGGTGACTGACCGAAACGTTTCTACATCTGCCATGGTGATATTCGTCATGGCATTGCCAAAATGGTCGATATAGACAATTCGCCCATGAAGGGCCTGTTGTTGCATACGCGGAGGATCGGGAGGGAGAGTGACATAATCCCGGATTAACCGCCCATAGGACCCCGGAGCCTGCCCCTTTGTCAACCAGGCCGCAGAGGGAGAAAAAAGATCCCGCCCGTCAAACGTCGCTCCGGCAGAATCCAAGCGGTATTGTTTGTTCTCAATCGATCGAACTTCTACCGACGTTTCCTCTTGGAGCACGTAGCTCAAGACGCCATTATCCGGTGCCAGGAAAAAATGCCTGGAGGTTGAGGCCAATATCGCTCTCCGGGAACTTCCGACACCCGGATCCACCACCACCACATGCACGGTCCCATCCGGGAAATACTGATAACAGGATTTCAGAAAAAATGCCGCTTGCTCAACCCCATAAGCCGGAATGTGATGTGTGAGATCGACCATTCGCAATTGAGAGTTTATCCCGAGCATCACCCCTTTCATGCTAGGTACGAAATAATCGACGTCCCCAAAATCGGTTAACAGCGTGACTAAGGAAATGGCGGAAGGCATGATTACAACTCCTCAAACCAAATGGACTGGACTTGATATTCAATAATCCCGGCTGGTCGATGCACTTCAACGATATCCCCTACCCGATGCCCGATCAATGCGCGACCGATCGGCGATTGAACCGAGATCGACCCATTTTTTATATCGGCTTCCTCTTGACCCACCAGGGTGTATCGTTTTTCTTCTTGTGATTCCAAACCCAGGAGCAACACGGTGACCCCAAACACCACTGTGTCACTCTGTCCACTGGATATTTCTACCACTTGGGCATTGCTGAGTTTATGTTCAAGTTCCGACATCCGTGTATCAACGAATTGCTGATGCTCTTTGGCGGCTTTATACTCCGCATTTTCCTTGAGATCGCCATGTTCACGGGCCTCGGTAATGGCTTGAATTACTTTGGGTCGTTCTTCACGTCGCAGCCGGGTCAATTCCGCCTGCAACGCCTCATATCCTTTTTTCGTCATAGGAATTTTCATGAAGCGGCGCTCCCCTCAACTGATCGTACAACTCGGATGGTCAATTGGCCTTTCCCACATCATGGGCACTTATTTTTGGCAGGCTGACATTTCAGAATGATATTCCTGTAAGCTCCGAACCTCCATTGACGTTTTTTTCATGGCCTCTATTCCTGCCACAGCCGCCTGAGCGGCCTGAATCGTCGTAAAGTAAGGAATCCCGCCGAACACTGCGGCTTTCCGAATGGGTGCGGAATCTTCCTGGGAAGAGGTTCCCCCAACGGTATTCACGACCAAGGACAGTTTTTTATTCTTGAGCAGATCCTCAATATGGGGCCGACCTTCGGTAATTTTGTTCACCGTGAACACATGGATTCCATGATCCCGCAAAAACGAAGCCGTCCCTTTTGTGCCATTAATGGAAAACCCTAGCTGAAAAAGGCGTTGCGCGATATCGAGCGTCGCGGGCTTATCCCCATCCTTCACACTTAAGAGGGCGGTTCCTCCCAAAGGCAGAGGCATTCCCGAGGCCGCTTGAGATTTCGCAAAAGCCCACCCGAAACTTTTGTCAATCCCCATGACTTCCCCCGTCGAACGCATTTCTGGGCCCAACAACACATCGGAGACGCCCAGTTTCGTAAACGGAAAGACGGCCTCTTTGATAGCCATGTGGGAAAAATGGGGTCGCCGGGTAAAGCCTAGGTCTTTCAATGTTCGTCCCGTCATGACCTTCATCGCTAATTTGGCCAAAGGGACACCGATGGCTTTACTGACAAAAGGAACCGTGCGAGAAGCACGAGGATTCACCTCTAAGATATACACCGTCTCATCCTTGACGGCATATTGAATGTTCATCAGGCCCACCACTTTCAATTCCTTTGCCAGGATAATTGTTTGGCGGTGGATCGTTTCAATAATCTCTTCTTTGAGGGAATGTGCCGGCAACGAACAAGCCGAATCACCGGAATGGATGCCTGCCATCTCGACATGTTCCATGATGCCGGCAACCACCACATCTGTTCCATCGGCAATCGCATCAACATCAACCTCTATCGCGTCCTCTAGATAATCGTCAATTAACAGGGGATGTTTGGCCAAATTCATCCCGTTTTTCTGCAGGTATGCATCCAACGTGTCTGCGTCATACACGATTTGCATGGCCCGTCCGCCCAACACGTAAGAAGGACGAACCATCACCGGGTATCCAATGTTGACGGCGATAATATGGGCTTCATGCGAGGAGCGGGCAGTCCCGTTTTGCGGCTGAAGTAAGTCTAATCCCGTTAACATATCACTAAACCGTTTTCGATCTTCCGCGCGATCGATGGCATCCGGTTGTGTTCCCAAAATCCTGACCCCTTCTTGCTCCAAAGGCACGGCGAGTTTGAGAGGAGTTTGCCCGCCGAATTGCACGACCACGCCGTCCGGACGTTCGGTCAGGATAATTCGCAAAACATCTTCTTTCGTCAACGGTTCAAAATACAGGCGATCGGAAATATCGTAATCCGTACTGACGGTTTCCGGGTTGCAATTGACCATAATCGTTTCAATGCCTTCTTCTTTTAAGGCCATCGCGGCATGGACGCAACAGTAATCGAACTCAATGCCTTGACCGATGCGATTGGGCCCTCCGCCTAAAATCATCACTTTTCGTTGTTGAGTAGGACGAGATTCACAGGTCAAACCAGACGTAGAATAAAGATACGGGGTATGCGCCTCAAACTCTGCGCCACAGGTGTCCACTCGTTTAAAGACGGTGCCGTGGTCAGAACTTCGGGCGTTGTGCCACTGTCGAATACGATCTTCCTCTCTCCCAAGTAGTTGACCAAGCCGTTGGTCGGAAAACCCAAGTCCTTTGGCTTTTTCAAGAAGAGCCAGCATGGAATCAGGGCATCCTCCGTGGGCATCGCTGGAAAGATCATGACCAAACCACTGCTTGCCCTTGAGAACCCATTCCACTTCAAATTCAACAATCTCTTCGATTTCATGTAAAAACCAGGGGTCAATACGAGTCAGTTGATACAGTTCATCCACCGACATCCCGATTCTGAGGGCATCAGCCAGAAACCACAGGCGATCGGCCGTAGGGGTTCGAACTGCGGATTGAAGACGCTCATACAGAGGATGATTGGATGCGGTCGTGTCTTTTTTCCCATCAAGACCGAGTAACGACATGAACCCGTACCGGTCCGTTTCCAGTGAGCGAATGGCCTTCTGCAAGGCTTCTTTAAAGGTGGCTCCGAGCGCCATGGCTTCTCCAACCGACTTCATGTGGGTCGTTAATGTCCGATCAACGCCATCAAATTTCTCAAAAGTAAATCGTGGAATCTTCACCACCACATAGTCAATCGTGGGCTCGAAACAGGCTTTGGTGACTTGAGTAATATCATTGGGAATCTCGTCAAGGGTATACCCGATGGCCAGCTTCGCGGCGATCTTGGCAATCGGAAAACCGGTAGCCTTTGAAGCCAGGGCGGAACTTCTGGACACACGAGGATTCATCTCAATAACCATCAATTCCCCATTGTCCGGATTCAAAGAAAATTGAATATTGGCCCCCCCGGTATCCACCCCGATTTCCCGAATGATGCGAACCGCCGCATCTCGCATATATTGATACTCTTTATCAGACAGGGTCATGGCCGGCGCCACGGTAATACTGTCTCCCGTATGCACACCCATCGGATCAAAATTTTCGATGGGGCAGACGATGACCACATTGTCTTTGGAGTCCCGCATCACTTCTAACTCATATTCTTTCCACCCCAGGAGGGATTGTTCAAGCAACGCTTGTCCGACAGGACTGGTCACCAGAGCCCAATCAATATATTTTTCAAACTCCTCACAGTTATAGGCAATATTGCCTCCTTCCCCCCCCAACGTGAAGGACGGACGGACGATGGCCGGAAAACCGATATCTTCAAGGAGTTGCAAGGCTTCTTCTCTTGAGCGAAATGACCCGCTTGCTGCCACCTTCAATCCGATCCGCTTCATCGCCTGTTTGAATAATTCCCGATCTTCGGCCTTTTGAATCGATTCATAAGAGGCCCCGATCAGTTGAACGCTATGCTTCTCCAGGATACCTCGCTTCACCAGTTCCACCGTGACATTCAGCGCCGTTTGCCCTCCCATCGTGGGAAGGAGGGCGTCAGGGTGCTCACGCTCCAGGATAGCTTCCACGACTTCCACGGTAATCGGCTCTACATAGGTTCGGTCTGCCAGATCAGGGTCTGTCATAATGGTGGCGGGATTACTATTGACAAGGACGACTTCATAGCCTTCCTCCTTCAACGCTTTGCATGCCTGTGTTCCGGAATAGTCAAACTCACAGCCTTGCCCAATGACGATGGGTCCGGACCCGATTAACAAAATTCGATGAATGTCGTCTCGACGCGGCATAATAAGCTCTCAGGATTTTGAAACGGATCCGGGATTCGGATCGAATTGAGGAGATGGAGGAGATGCGGGTGGTGCTGACTCAGGATGATAAAATTTCATCGCCTGGGGAATCCACGCCTCAATTTGATTAATGCGGGTCACATCCGAAGGATGGGTCGACAAAAATTCTGGAACCGCATTTTGACTGCGAAAACAAAATTTCCCAATCATTTTTCTGGGGCAACCACTCATTCGTTCCCAAAAAGGCACCGCTTCTCTAGGGTCATACCCAGCCTTTGCCATTAATTGCAGCCCGATATAATCGGCTTCCGTTTCTTGTGAACGGGAATTGGGAAGGGCCACTCCCACCCCATAGGCACTCATGGCACCGATAGCGACCCCAGGCTCGATGCCGCCAGCTGCAGCACCAGCCAAAGCCCCGATTTGAGCAATTTGCTCCAAAATCCCACGACTGTATCGCTCGGCCCCATGCCGTTGCAGAGCATGGGCAACTTCATGCGCCATCACCGTCGCGAGGCCGGCTTCCGTTTGCGTGTATTTTAAAATACCGGTAAAAATCGCTACTTTCCCTCCTGGCAACGCAAACGCGTTCACTTGGTCATCATCCTGAATCACCGCGAATTCCCAGACATATTCGGGTTTATTGGCTCCCTTGGCAATGCGTTGCCCCACACGATTCACCATTAACGTTATTTCCGGATCCTTGCTCAATCGTGCCGATTTGAGAACTTCCCGAAATGCCGCAAGACCCAGCGCAATTTCCTTTTCCTCCGAAATATAAATTAATTGATCCCTGGCAGTCCCTGGAGCCTTCTGGCAAGCCGATCCCAGCAGCAGCACTAGCACACACACGATACCAACCCCCAGCCCCAGAAAAGGGCTTTCATTGACTTTTCGATGGGTCATTGCCCCAGCATCCTCACGCCACAATATCGCACAATTAGGGCATCCACATGTACAGCATCTGCGGGGTCCCCCCGCTTAACACGCTGAAGAGGGAATTCGTGTCGACTTTGGGAAACCCGATAGGCCCAATCTGAGGGGGATCAAACCGTGAGTAAATATTGGAATGAGAAACCCTTCCCCTTGTATAGGTGACAACCTGAGCCTCTTCCAGCTTGGCTTCCTTTTTGGCCAGATCGATAGCCTCATCCAGATATCCGATGTCATCCACGAGGCCTTGGGCTTTTGCGATATCGGCGGTATAAATCCGCCCATCGGCTAACGTTCGAATGTTCTCCTTGCTCAAGCCGGGCCTTCCTTCTTCAACCACCGCAAGGAACCGCTCATACAAATGATCAATTGCCCCTTGAAAAATGGCCCGCTCCTCATCACTCATGGGACGGAACGGAGAGCCCATGGTTTTTTTAGGACCAGAGACGATCGCGGCCGGGTGCACGCCGACCTTTTCAAGCAGTCCCTGGGC
>WHTE01000084.1 GCA_009377845.1 Nitrospirales bacterium
GGATGATCGTTCGGGTTCGGGAGGGCAAACAGTTGGTGACCGATGGTCCGTTCGTGGAGACGCGCGAGCAGCTCGCCGGGTATTTCCTGATTCATGCCAAAGATCTCGACGAGGCCATCGGCATCGCCGGTCGGATTCCAGGGGCGCGGATCGGAACGGTGGAGGTCCGGATGGTGGAAGAGATCACGGGTTTGCCTCAAGGAGAGAACTCATGACCATGCCTAAAGTCGTTTAGACAAATAAATTCCTGGGATGTCGATTTGGCGAACCCTCGATCGACTAAGGAGAGTGAACCTGTTTGTCCTATACCGGAAAGGAAATTCTTCAACAAAATCAGAAAGGAGAGATGTCGATGCGATTCATGATTATTGTCAAGGCCACCAAGGACTCGGAAGCCGGCGTAATGCCCAGTGAACAGCTCCTCACCGAGATGGGAAAATTCAACGAAGAACTGATGAAAGCCGGCGTGATGCTGGCGGGAGATGGACTCCACCCGAGTTCAAAAGGCGCACGGGTGCAGTTTTCAGGAAAAAAGCGCACGGTCATCGACGGCCCCTTTGCCGAAACCAAGGAGTTGATCGCCGGCTTCTGGCTGTGGCAGGTGAAGTCGAAGGAAGAGGCGATCGAATGGGTCAAGCGCTGCCCCAATCCTCATCCGGGGGAGTCCGAGATCGAGATTCGCCAGGTGTTCGAGGCGGAGGACTTCGGCGCTGAATTCACACCTGAGCTCAGGGAGCAAGAGGAACGCCTGCGCAAAAAATTGTCCTTAGGAAGTTAACGTGTGGGACAATCGCACACAGCATGACAGACTTTCATCGACTGCATTCATTACTCAACGACAAGGAGGCATGTATGCGTTTTACAGCAATCACACTCACCTGTCTGTTCATATTCATGACAGCATTCCCGGCATTGGCAACAGACAAAAAAGGCGAGAAACAGATGGACCCCCAGGCAATGATGGAGATGTACAAGAAGCTGGCCACTCCCGGCGAACCGCACAAGTTATTTGCAAGCCTGGCCGGCAGCTGGACAACCAAAACCAAGTCCTGGATGGAGCCCGACAAACCCCCCATGGAATCCACCGGTTCCGCAGAAATGAAGATGTTGCTGGACGGGCGCTTCCTCCAACAGGAATTCACCGGTGACATGATGGGACAACCCTTCTCAGGGATTGGGATCGACGCATACGATAACCTTCGAAAACGATACGTCACTGCGTGGATCGATACCATGGGCACGGGGATTTTCATGATGGAAGGGACGGCGAGCGCCGATGGAAAGACCATCACATTGACTGGTCAGCACGATGAACCGGGCGGAGGACACATGACGCATCGTGCGGTCTGGAAGATTGTCGACAACAATACCCAGACATTTGACATGTATGGGGCTCACCACGGCGGCAAGGAAATGAAGATGATGGAGATCACGTATATCAGGAAGCCGTAACTGGACAGAGTGAAGGACCGATGAACGTTACTTTCCGCGTTGCCACATGGTGCCACAAGCGCTTGAAAAAGGGCACTGGGTGACAGCCAGCGTACACAATTAGGCAAGGGCAGCACTCGGCAGAAGAGCCTTGGGACTTCCGAAAGGGATATGATGGAACTCGCGGTGGCGTCGATTTGTGGGATCTCAGCTCATTGTGGAATGTCGCCGCGTCGCCACTGCTTCAGAGGGTTTGACCTCACTCGTGCAAATACTCACCTCAATTGCTGCACGTCTTCCATTACGCCTGACAGCTCTCTAGGGGACAGACCATGAAGACATCGTTGGCAGGCAAAGTCGCATTGGTCGCCGGAGCGACCCGAGGAGCGGGACGAGGAATAGCCGTGCAATTGGGTGCGGCTGGTGCGACCGTCTACGTCACCGGGCGAACGACCCGATCCGAGCGGTCGGAAATGAACAGACCCGAGACAATCGAAGAGACCGCTGCGCTCGTGGATGAGGCCGGTGGCCGCGGAATCGCGGTCCAGGTTGACCATCTCATACCCGACGAGGTGTCCGCCCTGGTCGCTCAAATCAAGGACGAACAGGGCGCACTGCACGTACTTGTGAACGATATCTGGGGAGCCACCAGGATGGAGTGGAACAATTCAGTCTGGGAATCCTCTTTGGACTATGGGCTGCGTACCTTGCGCTTGGCTGTGGACACGCACGCCATCACCAGCCACTTTGCCCTACCCCTGCTCATCCAGACGCCGGGCGGTCTGGTTGTCGAAGTGACTGACGGAACGGACGAGTACAACGCGACCAATTACCGGGTTTCGTTCTTCTACGATCTGGCCAAGGCGGCAGTGAATCGAATGGCGTTTGCACTGGCGCACGAGTTGCTGCCCTACGGTGCTACGGCCATCTCACTCACTCCGGGGTGGCTTCGTTTAGAGGCCATGCTCGAAGCCTACGGTGTCACCGAATCGAACTGGCGTGACGCGACAACGCGCTCGCCACACTTCGCAATTTCCGAGAGTCCCTCGTTCGTCGGCCGGGCGGTGGCGGCGCTCGCCCAAGACCCCGATGTGTCCCGCTGGAACGGAAAGTCGCTGTCCAGCGGACAACTTGCGAGAATCTACGGCTTTACCGATCTCGACGGCAGTCAACCCGATGCCTGGAGGTACATCACCGAAGTTCAGGACCGAGGCAAACCGGCCGACGTCACCGGCTATCGTTGACACCGAAAAATAATCAATGGACGCCAGGAGGTCAGAGGCACACCCGATGTTAGTGCCTTTTCCCTCTGAGGTTCGATACAGTTACTGGCTCAACACCATATCAACGGAGGCAAGGACATGAAATATTTGCTGCTGATTTATGGAACTGACCAGGCTTGGGATGAGGCCGAACGAGAAGCGTGTTACGAGGAATCCACACAACTCGCGCATCGGCTGAAAGCTGCCGGACAGTATCTGGCTGCGGCCCCGCTCCATCCGGTTTCGACGGCAACCAGTGTCCGGGTACGCGAGGGCAAGCCCTTGGTGACCGACGGTCCGTTCGCGGAAACACGCGAACAATTGGGCGGGTATTTCCTCATCGAGGCCAAGGATCTCGATGAAGCGATCGGCATCGCCGCACAGATTCCAGGAGCGCGCGTGGGCACGGTCGAAATCCGGCCCGTACTGGAGATTCCCGGCCTGCCCGCTGATTAGTGTTGGTCACGAAGACAGAGGTTTCCCTGCCTCCGGGAAATGGCCGGGACCTGTGCCTCCAAAAGAATCTGATCACGGTGTCGATTTCACAGGGGCATGTTCGACAAATATCAAGTACCCGGCTGAGCCGGTCAAATTCGTCCGGGAGTCAAACTGTTCACTTGTAACCAGAAAGGAGTTCTTACGATGACCCAATCACCCGTAAAACCAATTCCAGATGGGATGCATACGGTGACACCACACTTGATTTGCGCAGGCGCCGCTGATGCCATTGAATTTTATAAGAAGGCATTCAACGCAGTGGAACTGTGTCGACTGCCTGGCCCGCAGGGCAAACTTCTCCACGCCCTCATCCGGATCGGTAACTCCGCCGTTATGCTGGCCGAGGAATGCCCCGACGGGGGTGGATTCGGGCCGAAAACACTCAAGGGGTCACCCGTCACCATTCATCTCTACGTCGAGGATGTCGACGCGTTCGTCGCGCAAGCAGTCGGTGCGGGGGCGAAGGTGACGATGCCCATCGAAGACATGTTTTGGGGTGATCGGTACGGCAAACTCGAAGACCCGTTTGGACATCATTGGTCGGTCGCCACACATATTCGCGAGGTGAGTCCTGACGAATTGCAACAGGTGGTGCAGAAATTGTGCGGCTAACTGCCGAGCACGTACGAACCAAAAGTGAGCCTTTTGAATCACCGAACGGCTCGGTAAGTTTCGAAAAATTCATCGCTCAAATCAACCTTCAAGAGGAAAAATATGGCCACGAAAATTTTTGTGAATTTGCCGGTTAATGATCTCAAAAAGTCCATCGAGTTCTTTACGAAACTCGATTTTTCATTCAATCCTCAATTTACCGACGAGACGGCTACCTGCATGATTGTCGGAGAGAACATATTTGTCATGTTATTGACCAGGGACAAGTTCAAGACCTTTACTCCCAAAGCCATATGCGATGCCACAAAATGTACGGAAGTGCTCGTGTGTTTATCCTGTGAGAGCCGGGACCAGGTGAATGAGATGGTACGCAAGGCCGTCGCCGCTGGCGGATCAACCTACAATGAACCACAGGACCACGGTTTTATGTATGGGCATGGATTTCAGGACCTCGATGGCCACATCTGGGAATTAATCTACATGGAGCCAAGCGCCATCCAGCAAGGGTAACAGGGCTTTTCAGGGTGGGAATCGTTTTAGCTGTGTCGAGTTCCGATTTTTAAGACCAGAGGATTGAGGATAGTATGGTGAAACCCTATTCGCCCCACGCCGGGCGCAATGAATAAGAAAGGAGTCAGAGATGAGCAAGATACGGGTACTGGTTGGGACGCGCAAAGGCGCGTTTGTTCTGACATCGGATGGAACGCGTAAACGATGGGACATCAGCGGCCCTCATTTTGGAGGCTGGGAAATCTACCATCTCAAGGGATCGCCGGTTGATCCGGATCGGTTGTTTGCCTCGCAGACCAGTAGCTGGTTTGGGCAGATCATACAGCGCTCGGATGACGGCGGTAAGACGTGGGAGACGCCCGGCGGCGAGAAGATGCCCGATCCATACGACCCGCCTGCCGGCATGAGCAACAAATTCGTCTACGACACTTCACCTGAAACCGGCAAACCCCTCACCACGCACCAGTGGTACGACGGCACGCAGCGCCCCTGGGAGTTCAAGCGTGTGTGGCATCTCGAACCGTCGTTGACTGATCCGGATGTTGTCTACGCCGGCATTGAAGATGCCGCCCTATTCCGGTCGACCGACGGCGGGCAGACGTGGCAGGAACTGCCTGGGCTTCGCGAAGCCAAAGGCCATCTCTGGCAACCGGGTGCCGGTGGGATGTGCCTGCATACTATAATACTGGATCCCAACAATCCGGAGCGGATTTTCATCGCCATCTCCGCGGCGGGCACCTTCCGGACCGATGACGGCGGCAAGACGTGGCGGCCGATCAACCGCGGCCTGAAATCCCCGCATGAGCTCCCCGACCCTGATGCCGAGGTCGGCCACTGCGTGCACCGCATCGCGATGCATCCGAGTCGGCCGAACGTTCTCTTCATGCAGAAACACTGGGACGTCATGCGCAGCGACGACGCCGGGGAGTCCTGGCACGAAATCAGCGGGAACTTGCCGACCGACTTCGGGTTTCCCATCGCCGTCCACGCGCACCAGCCGGAAACCATTTACGTGGTTCCGATCACCAGCGACTCGCTGCACTACCCGCCCGAGGGGAAGCTGCGCGTGTACCGCAGCCGGACCGGCGGCCATGAATGGGAGGGTCTTTCGAAAGGGTTGCCGCAACAAGACTGCTACATCAACGTCTTGCGGGACGCGATGGCCGTAGACACACTCGATCCCTGTGGCGTGTACTTTGGCACCACCGGCGGGCAGGTGTATGCGTCGGCTGACGCGGGGGACAATTGGACACCCATCGTCCGCGATCTTCCGGCCGTGCTGTCAGTCGAGGTTCAGGTGCTGTCATGATCAGAGTCATCCTTCCAGCACATTTGCGAACATTGGCCCGCGTTAACAGGGAGGTCACATTGGATGTGGAGGGCCCGGTAACGCAGCGTTCTGTCCTCGATACACTCGAAGCCCGCTACCCGATGTTGCAGGGGACCATTCGCGACCACGTCACGCACCGGCGGCGACCGTTTGTAAGGTTCTTCGCCTGTGAGCAGGACGTGTCCCACGAATCCCCGGATGCCCCCCTGCCGGACGCGGTCGCGACAGGAGCCGAACCTTTTCTCATCGTAGGAGCCATGGCCGGAGGGTAAGTCTCAACGGAAGGATGAGTCGCAGGAGTCAACGGGCTTTAACGCCACCGTTAAACGGCACCAGTTGGTAGAGAAGTGGTCTCCGATTTTTGGACAGTTTGGCAATAATAATGGGCAAAAGAAAGTCATAAGGACTTTCAAGTACATGGAAGCTGATCAAGTTGTTTTATATGGCGACAAGGTGGTTTTATTTGTAAATATTATAAGCCTTTTACAACCGCGAGTTAGTGCAACATAGAGATGCTTTGGACAATCAAATTTATGAGCATCCAAAATAGCAACAGTATCGAATTCTAATCCTTTAGTTAACAAGGTTGTGCCTATACACTTTCCATGCACTTTCCGGCCTGAACGACGAATAGTATTTCTATTTTTTTTCATGGCTTCATAAACAGAAATTTGATCGAATTCGGACTGCTTTAAACATCGTCGCAGACTGTACGCCACCTCCTCCCTTTTGTACCTAAGTTTCAGCCCATCTCTTATCTCCAAAATAATTTTTAACAAATTAATCGCAGAGGGGAAATGCAGAAAGTTAATAATTACAACCTTAATCTTCTCTGATTTTTCCTTATCCTGCTGCGAGCTCTTGTTTACAAGTACATCATCATTAATCCATTTTTTTAAATCCGTTTTATTAAATAGATAATTGAGAATATCTTCATTAATTTTCTTGATAGGTTTGTGAGCTTTTCCCACTTTAACGAGCAATTCATCAGTTTTCTTTGCAATTGAGTAAAAGGCCTTATCGTCAATAGCCTCTAATAGTTTCAACGATTTTGAATAGTCTATCTGAGTACGCATTTTCACCCGATCATTTATTCCTCCTCGAGGAAAACCTTTACCGTTTTGGATGTCTTCATATTCGGGAACAATTATTAGTAGGCTTTCATAGTCGGGGTTCTGTTCCGGATTGTTAATAATTTTCCTAAGGCCCTTCCTGTAATTACTTTCCGTATTCCAGAAATCCTCGGCCTGCACTAACATCACATGGAACCCATTATCATCATCTGGCGAAAAGACAATAGGAGATTTTTTCTCTAGAAGCCCTCTCAACCCCTTAATTATATTGCCTAATTCCTTATTATTCCCTTCTTGATACCATCTATGGGGAATGGAAAGCTCCGGAAATTTCTCAAACTCAGAAAGATCACTCCCAAAATTTACTACGTCATCATTAAAATCAAAAATTCCTTGCAATGGATCGCCCAAAATATGGGTGGGGAGGACATTGGACAGCGTAACAATCATTGCATGCTGGTCTTTCGTGCAGTCTTGATACTCATCTACAAACAAACCTGCATATGTTTTGCTTATAATCTCCTTAACAATTTTAGATTCAAAAACTCCAATGGATTTTTTTGATACAAAGGAATGGTAATTCTTAGCATCTTGATCAGGTATATCAGTACCAGTGTAAAAAGCATGGACATATTTTTGAGCAAAACTGCTTATGGTTTCTACGCTATAGGTACTAGGAGGAGTGTTAGTTTTTTTAATCTTTTCTTTTATAGAAGACACACCAGCATGAGTATGAGTTAGAATAAGTTGCTTGCCGAAGGTATGCTTTAAGCATTCGGCAATTGTGTGGGTCTTACCGTATCCAGCAGGGGATATTATTAAAGTTTTTGGGCCATCCACAAAAGCCTTATAATCCATCACTATCAATCCAATGCGAAAGCGATAAAAGCATTTTTTTTAAATGAACATTACTATCCATGCCATCTATATATTTAAAAATGACGTCACCCAGAAACTCTCCATGATCAATCCTTTTAAACCACTCTTTGTTTTTAGTAGTTGAAACTTCCGCTAATGCGGCTCTCAAATCAGAAGTATCTTTTTCAGGGAAATCTTCTGGAAATTCTTTGCCAGCAGGATATTTCAACCTAATCGAATCTTTTAGAAGTTCCAGGTTAATTGTTTTATGAGTACCCAAGAAATAGTTTATTAGCTCTTTGATACCATCCCAAGGCAGATCATGGAAAACTTGTGTCTCAATATTTTTTTTATCTTCACAATCAATTACTTTTACTTTCTCTGCCTTTAAGCTCGACTTTTCATGATTTACCGTTTGGGAATCTGAATCACAAAAAAGCGCTGTTCTAAAACCGGCACAGTTTATTTCTTTTGTACGAGGAACAAGGGAACTTCCTTCACCTAGGACATAGGCACAGTCTTTAAACGCCATCAAAGAAAGGTTTTTTGTTTTTCTGTATTTATCTAGCGCCCGGCAGATTCCAATTTCTGTTTTTCCCTCGCACACAATAACCTTTTTAGCAAAAAACGCTTCAGAGCAACCCCTTATTGCTGCCTGAAGTTCTTCTCTACTATTAGAAAGCTGCCGAGACTCTATTGTCGAATTGTCCTGATCCCTAATTATAAGTGTCAAATCACTGGCATCTAATTCTGCAATAACCTCACGAGAGTGTGTTGTTAAAAATACCTGCCCGGAATCGTTTTGTTTAAGAGAACGAACTAATTGCTTTATACGATCAGGTTCCAAACCTTGCTCAACCTCATCAACCAGCATGATGCCACCATTACACACCAAAGCGGATTGTATTGCCAAAGATGCTAGCCTTTTAGACCCTTTCCCTTTTAGTCTGAAAGGGATAGCATCCTCGTGTAAGCTAATTCGGCCTTCTTTAACCGAAAGCTCTTTAAAGTCTAAAGTTGTATGAGCGTTCAGTATATTCAAGCCGAGAGATGCCGCTTGAGCCTTTATCAAATCTGTAACTTCTTTAAGCTCTTCAAACTGGTGCCTGTCAATTTCGCTTTTAGCATCTCGTAAAGATTTAAGTACTACATTTTTCTCTTCGGATACCTCTTGCTGATCCATCGTTTTGAGTAACGCGTAAAGTGGATTTCCTTTGTTCCAGGAAAAATGTCTGTCTAAATAGTCGGATACCATATAGCAGTTAAGCATTGCTCTATCAGAACTGCTTATCTGTTTATCGTCTTGCTGGCGGTCATTTGTAACCGTCCATTTAGGTTCCAATCCCTCATCGACGAAAAGCTTTATAGTTAATATAGGTTTTAATGTTCCATCAATATCATCCAAAATAACATTATCAATTATTTCCTTACTGGTAGAATCCAACGCCCTTACATAAAGACCGAATTTTTCTTCGGAGAGCAATTTGTCAGGAAAATTAGTCAGCGAGGCTTTAATTTCAATGGAATTTTTGGGATTGCAATTATGGAAGTCCGTATCATAAAAAACCAAATTCCAACTGGGAGAAAGGACAGCAGAAATAGCTTCTAAAATTGTGCTTTTACCACTATCTCCTCTGCCTATAAAACAAACTATATTTTGATCATTATTAAAATTAAGAGTTAAGTCTCCTACTCCTCTAAAGCTCTTAATTTCCAGTTTCACTAATTTTGCCATGTTACACCTAATTGTGTTTTTAGTTTCCTGAGTGACATTCATCCAATCCTAAGGAGTGACTGAAGGGTCATTGTTTTCGGGGTATGGGCACAGTAAGTTTAGCATGAAGATTTTAAAAATGAAGATTGAGTCTCTTCCAATATGAAATGAGTCTGAACGGGGGGCGTATTTCCAACATGAAGTGAGTCTGAACCCAGGCTGAGTTTCGGGCATGATGGGAGGATGAAAACCATCATGACTCTCCATGCGCTGACGACCCTTCCTCAACTGGAAGACTTCCTGGCGGGGACCCAGCCCGTCACGTTTTCTGTGCTCAGTACCAAGGATGACTGTTATCAGTGGATTCAAACGAGCTTGGTCACGTTTGAGTATCTGACCCTCTCGAAGCCCCATAAAGGCCTGGTCATTCGCTATCTGGTGAAGATCAGCGGGTATTCTCGGCAGCAGCTCACGCGCCTGATTCAGCAGTATCGCCAGACGGGACGGGTGACGCGCTGCCAGCGCACCGTGCAGGGCTTTGCTCGCCGGTACACTCCGGAGGATATTCGCTTGCTGGCCGCCATGGATGAACGACATGACACCCCCAGTGGGCCCGCGATCAAGAAGCTCTGTGAGCGGGCCTGTCAGCTCTTTGGCGAGGCTGAGTATCAGCGTCTTGCGACCATTTCCATCGGCCATCTGTACAACTTGCGGAAATCACAGGGCTATCTGCGCCAGCGGCGATCCGTGGAGAAGACCCGGCCCACTCGCTCCAACATCGGCGAGCGCCGGAAACCGCATCCGGCGGGGCAGCCCGGCTTTCTTCGCATCGACACCGTGCATCAAGGCGATTGGGACAAACAGAAGGGCGTCTATCACATCAATGCGGTCGATGCGATCACGCAGTTCGAAGTGCTCTGGACCGTGGAAAAAATCAGTGAAGCCGCGCTCCTCCCGGCTCTGGACGAGCTGCTGGCCGCGTTTCCGTTCCTCGTCCGGGGATTCCATTCCGACAATGGCTCGGAGTATATCAATGGGCGGGTCGCCGCCCTCCTCGGCAAGCTCTTCATCGAATTCACCAAATCCCGTGCCCGCCAGACCAACGATAATGCCCTCGTCGAAAGTAAGAATGGGGCCGTGGTGCGAAAACTCTTTGGCCATGCTCACATTCCTCAACGCTGGGCGTCGCTTATCAATGCCTTCAATCAGGAGCACCTCACGCCCTACCTCAACTTCCACCGGCCCTGCTTCTTTCCGGAAACCCGGACAGATCCGAAGGGCAAGGAACGCAAGGTGTACCACTATGAGACGATGATGACGCCCTATGAGAAGCTGAAAGCGCTCCCGAAGGCCGAGGATCACTTGAAACCCGGGATCACGTTTGAAATACTGGATGCGACCGCGCATCGGCTCAGTGACAATCACGCGGCGGACCTTCTTCAGAAGGCCCGTCAGCACTTATTCGCCACAATCCATGACCAGACTCAGAACACCGGTTAACTCACTCATTACCGACCCAGGGTTCAGACTCATTTACGGATTGGAAAATACTGATTGGGGTGGATATGCGATCCAGTGGTAACCATAAAAAGAGGTCAAAAATGCCAAAACAAACTGATATCTTCATTTTAAATACGTTTAAAAGATTAACGGAGGGGTAGCTGGATTGCGTCGGGTCTGGGCAGCGCCCACCGCGAAGCGACGTCTTGAAGAAAACGCATTCAAGGACGAATTACTTGGTCGTGGTGCAGGGGACGATCTCCCTGCTCGAAGTCCAGCAACCAAAATGCTGGCCGTGGTGGAGCGGCGGAAACGCCCTCGCACATCCAAACTGCGTAAGGTTGGTTAATGGGGTGTTCAGATGGGAGAGCCAACGTGTCTCCTTTGGTCGAGTGGTCCAGGGGGCTATGACAAAGATGCCTCGTTGGTCTTGGGAGTGTCGGGGACACCAGGAACGCTCCCCTGACTGGCGGTGCAGCGGACGGCGATACGTTTTGATGGTGCGAAATGGGCAGGTGTCACTGGAGCACCACAGGCCGGGGGGATGCAACGGGGACGCGCAGCGGGTCCCCTTGCCAAGATTGTGTTGTAGTACAACACACATCTTGCGGTGAGCCTTATAACGGGGAATCCAATAAAAATAAGGCGAACCGGGTCTTCTTCCGGTGGGGCAGAATGAACCGAAGTTGCGCTTTGGGATCGGCTCACCCCTTCGTCACGGCGCTCCCTGGGTCGGCTTCGCCTTCCCGCTCGCGCCGTTCCGGGCTCCTTTAGGACCGCAATACCTTCCAAGGCAAATGGGCATAAAAAAGACCCTCTCACCAGAAGGTGACTAGGGCCAAGCCTGATTTGCCGGAGTATTATTGACCCGGTTTTTTAGAGTGTTCCCGCAGGACGATACGGCCCGTTATCTGTTGCAGACAATACGGGACTTGGTGAAGCAATAAAACCCAAAAATGGAAATACCAATTTAGCCGAGGAATTTGCTAAAGCACTTAATCCCACTTCAGCCCCTGAAATAGCACAAGTAGAAACCAAGGTTTCCTTGGATGAAACCCGTCTAATTATTTTCTGCTGTAGGAGTTTCTAAAGAAGCTTGGTATTCAGGCCACGCTTGAGGAAAGTGTTTTGCAACCAAATCTAAATTGGCTTGGCGCGCCCGGCAGGAATCGAACCTGCGACCCTCGGCTTAGAAGGCCGATGCTCTATCCAACTGAGCTACGGGCGCCAGCCTGAAAAATCGCATAGTTAGGGAGTGGGAGTCAACGACTGAAAAAGGTAGTGTCCATGCTTTTGGGCCCGTCAATTTCCACGCCACGTCTTGGAGGTTTGCAGGGATTCATATTTAACACCGATCAAATACGGAACGAGTTTATGCCCGGTCCCTTTTTTCGCTATCCGCTCTACCACACTCTTAGTTCACCACATTCGGAATGGCTGTTCGTCGAAATGATATTGATAGTCCAGGACTTCCCACACCTCGGGTGCGATTATGTTCTCGCTCCCATAAGGCTCGAAAAATCTGCTGACAGTGTAGCCTTGGTAGTCAATACATCCAACTTCTGTTTCATGGGCACGGCCATATGAATCAATGATGACCTCGACGCTGCTATTAACTTTTGCTGTCACGGGTATCGGGTTGGTATATATTCCGCGCTCTATGAAAAAGATCAGAAACTTTTTAAAACCTCGGAATGTCGCTCGGCTTAGCGGAGAAGAGGAAAACCGCTACCGCAATCTACCGCAAGTTTTTAGAGTATTATGGTGTTCCATGGCTTGAGGAACACTAAAAAAGGTTGGAATCGAAAGGCGTGAGCCTGTCTCTGGAAAACCGGAAGAAGAAATAATAGGGAGGATTGTCACCATGCAGGGAAGGAAATGAGATTACTGTTGTGGGTCCTTCGCGGTGGTGCTGTCAGCCTGCGGTCCTACACAGGAGTGGGTTAAACCGGGATCGACAGAGGGCAGACTTGCAAACGGCCATTACTCTTTGTAATCGGGAGAATGTTCATTTTGGTCGGGATCAAATCAGAACACTAGGCCCGAATGATGAAGTCATCGTCACCAGCAGACAAAAACGCTATGGAAGAGGTGCAGGGGAGATGATGACGGAAAAATGCCTGGAGAGCCACGGTTGGACACTGGCATATGTCAATTGAACCATTGGGTCCTCAATTGACCTGAATCGTTCAACCTATCGGGGTCCATGCAAAACGTTAAGGAGCCTGTCCCTTTATTTTTTGTGGACCACCAAGAAGATATCAGGTTTCCTGCCATCAGGATTTTTCAGGATTCAACAAGACAACAGCAGGCGTTAGAACAACAGAGTACCGCTCATGGCATGGATGCAAGATCAATCTCAAATTCCTTTTCAGCCCCAGTGGCTGGGATGAGAACCAATGTGCAAGATTCTTCAGGGTCAATTGCCTTGAGACCAAATTTAGCTGTGATCGTATTCAAATACATACTCGATTGGGCCATTTTCGATGTTTGGTGAATATCTTGGGGCTGAATAACTTTTTCTTTTTGCTTGAGCACTAAGCGGTCTTTTGAATGAGAAGGGGTTCTATAACAGGAACCGATTTCAACTTCTAAATTCTCATCCTTCAAAATATCATTTACGGCTGCTTCTCCCAACTCGCGGCCTTCTTTCGCTTCCAAATAAGAAGTTAAAACAATGCTCTTAAGTTTGGTGGTGATATGACCTCCTCCGCAGATGCCGCCAGTTCCCAACTCATACCGGTTGATAAAGGCCGTTAACTCTTTGATACCAGTATCTCCGTTCTTTCGATATACTTCCGCCATTTTTCTCCCTTCATTTTTCGCTTGCTCTATCTGTTCTGACGTTGGGGTGGCTTCCAGAGCAAATGCTAATGAGGGGAATAGGAGTAAATAAAACGAAATAGTTTTCCACATTGTCTTGTCCCCCAGTCTTAGTGAGTTTTCAATATGTGAAAAAAATTGGGGGATGTCTGATGGGGCTGCCTCAGAGGGTTAATATAATAGATCCCTAAATTTCTGGACCCATGGCTGGACGGATTTCTTGTCTTATTCTATCCCTCACCCTACAAAATTCGAGGGATAAAGGGAAGATGGGGGGTCGGTGTGAGGAAGGTAGGAAAGCGGATTCGCTAGTATTCATAGAGAGAGAAAAAGAGGAATTGGCCTTTTAAATAATTATTTAAACAACTTCCTTTCGATGCCGTAAAAGGTGAATACCTAATTTGATATGAGGGAACAGGGAAGGCCATTATTTGGAAAAAGGTCAAGGAGGAACAGTCAACAATTGAAAATTTTATAATTCGCCCTCTGTACTATCCCGCATAGCCTTATTCCGGATCTGTCGGATCGTTAAATAACACGGACAACGCAATATTGCCATATGCATACTGTGGGAAGTCTGGTGCCTGCGGATCGCCAGAGTTTAAATTGGAGTCTGTATCGTCCGGAGGGAATAATATCAGCGACTGTAAAAAATCGATAAGCTGCCCTTGTTTGACATCCGGTAACCGGACAAAACGGTCCCGGGCCGCCTGCGCTTCTCCGCCGTGCCGCATGATGACCGACCGCAGATCGATGCTTCGCCCGTCATGCCCGTACGGGGGCGAGGAACCCACCCCCCATAAGGGTTCCGTCATAAATTGTTTCGTGAGAGTGCCATGAAAGTTGCGTTCCCAAAAATTCGGGCCCAAATTATGACGTTTGAAATCCGCATAGATGTTCTTGACGACAAAGCGTTGACCATTGGGTGCTTTTAAGGGAGGCGAACCGGACCCTGGAATCTCCTGAAATTGGGGGTTGCCACGGCAAACAGCTCGTTGAAAATTCCTTGTTGGGGATTATAGGTGGATTCCACATCGGCCACTCGACGATCCTTTTCGATGGCAAAATTTTGAATATGACAGGTGGTGCATTGAATATCCTGAAAGATTTGTTCTCCTTTTTCAGTATCATGAGTCTGCCGTCCAATGCCGGGTTTGAAATAATTCAACAAATAAAATTCCAGATGGTCGACCAGGCTTACGGGAATTTCATTGGCCAGGCCATCTAGATCCGGTCATCCCTTTCACTGACAGCGGGCGGCGTTTCAATCGCATCCAGTGCCCCATCCAGGACCATTCCGGCAGGAGTCACAATCCGCTCTCCAGCGGAAGCCCTCGCCAGATTCGGGTCGAAGACTTCTAAACCCATTTCTCCGTTGAATGCTCCCACCACAAATTCCCTGATGGAGATGGTGCCTCCATGGTGGAAAAACGGCCGGACCCGGAGGTCTTCATCTACCCCTTCCAATTGAGAGGGATCGACGGATCCATCAGGATTTACCCTGATTCTTCCATAAGAGATGCCTTTGCTCTGCAATCCCACCTCCACCATGCTTTGGGTGGCCTGGGCCCGGATTATGGCTTGATTTCTAGTCTCCCGAAGATTATGGGTTATTTCATCAGCGAGCATTTCAATGATTCCCAAGCCGAACAAATGCGGGCATCGCGGCTAT
>WHTE01000085.1 GCA_009377845.1 Nitrospirales bacterium
CGCTACTGCCGGTATAGCTCCCTGACCGGCCGCTCCCCAACCGTGGTATTCGAACCGACCTTCACCGCGACAATGCAACAATCGCGACGCCGGCCGACGAGCGTTGTCGCTGCCTCTCGTTTCGATCTGGCAGCAGGGTCGAGTGTTCACGAGTGCGACTCCCCCGCTCCGAGCGATGCCGTTGTCGGCCAATAGGGCTTGTTCGCGTCCGCGAACTCGTCGGTGCCGTAACGATCATGATGGCGGACCCATTCCATCGCGAATGCCAGGTGGTCCTCGTCGCGGCCTTTGGGCACCATGTCGAGGATCATGTAAGTGCCAAGGAGCTGCTCGACACCGCGCCCGTAGGTGGAGTAGGTGTGGAAGACGTCGCCTCCAGTGTCCTTGTAGAAGACGCTGATGCCCGGCGCTTCCTCGCTGGGGAACTCCTGCATCGTGTAGTTGTAGTTCACCTTGCCCTGCGCCATCTCGTCCTTCGTGAACGAAACGCGGAAGTCAGGGTTGAAGTCGCTGCCATGTGACGACACCCACTTGAACCGCCAACCCATGCGTTTCTTGAACGCCTCGATCTTGGCCAAGGGCGCCCGGGAGACCATCACCATCGTGACGTCGCGTGCCACCAGGTGCGCGAGCGTGCCGTCGATATGGTCGGACACGAACGAGCAACTGGGGCAGCCCTCCTTCCAATCCGGTCCGAACATAAAGTGGTAGATGACCAGTTGGCTGCGCCCGTCGAAGAGGTCGGCGAGCGTTTCCTTGCCGTGGGGTCCGTCGAACAGGTACTGCCTCTCGACTTTCACCCAGGGCAGTTTACGCCGCTCGGCGCTCAACTGGTCACGCAGCCTGGTGGATTCTTTCTCTTTTGTTAGCAGCTCATTTCGGGCCGCAATCCATTCTTCTCGCGATACGACCTTGTGGTTTGACATCGATGTCTCGATTGCTTTCATGACTTGACCTCCTTTGATTTGGTTTGTCGGGTTGATACTATTCTCATAGAGCTTCTTCATGACGAGTGCGGTCAGCCCTCCCGTCGAGGTCGCGCTGGCCGCAATCAGTGCAAGAGTGGTAAAGCATGCCGGACACATGAGTGACCTTCCTTCACGATGCAGCCGCCGGCCAGTTACAGCCGCGCAATTCCTTGACCGGCCGCACTTCCAGGCTCCCGAGGCGCGCCGATGGAAACCTCGAGGCCACCTGGATGGCCTCGTTGAGGTCCCTGGCATTGATGAGAAAGAACCCGCCAATCTGTTCCTTCGTCTCGGCATAGGGACCGTCAGTGACGGACACCTTCCCGTTCTGAACCCGAACGGTTATGGCCATCTGGATTGGCTCGAGGGGTTCCGCCGCAATGAGGTGGCCGCTCTTCTGAAGCTCCTCGCAGTAGACCGAGGTTTCGTCCGTGAGAGCATCGAGCTCGCTCTTGGACAGAGCGGTCAGCTTCTTCTCCTCGTGGCAACAAAAGAGCAGGTATTTCATGGCTCCAACCTCCCGTCATATGGTGGGAATTGCCGTCTTTTTCAGATAGTCGTTCGGGAAAATCGAAATCGACAACGGACTTCTGACATAAGATAGTCGACGGAAAAGGCCGAAATCGACATCGGGATTCCTATAGGTCGACGGATCGAGTAAAGCATCATGTCGGGATTCATGGAATAGGGGATCTCCATGAATAGCCCACAAGTTATTGAGGGTAACCCGCTCGCTATCTGGTGGACTTGAAAAAATTCACGCATGCGCAAAGTGGCTCGGAGTGAAGGTGATTAACTCTGGTTTTGCAACTCGGCCAACCGACGCTCAATAAACCGCCGCTCCGGTTCCTGCTGCGTGAGGTTCAGGGCCTGTTCGTAGGAGGTTTTTGCTTCCGAGGTTCGGCCGAGCCGGCGACAGAGATCTGCCCGGGCGGAGTGCGCCAGGTAATAATTTCCGAGATCGCCGCGCGAGAGTATGGCGTCGATGAGTGTAAGACCTTCCAACGGACCATCGCGCATGGCCACGGCGACAGCACGATTCAGTTCCACCACGGGCGAGGGATTCGCTCGCATCAGCAGGTTGTAGAGCGCCACGATCTGAGTCCAATCCGTGGCACCGGGGTGAGGCGCCTCGGCATGCACTGTGGCGATGGCCGCCTGAATGGTGTAGGGACCGACCTGACCTGAGGACAGCGCCCGTCCTACCAGGGTGGCGCCTTCCGCGATCTGATCCTGCTTCCACAGCGAGCGATCCTGGTTATCCAGGAGAATCAATTCGCCCATCGGCGAGGTGCGCGCGGCGCGGCGCGAGTCGTGCAGGAGCATCAGAGCCAGCAGTCCCGTCGCTTCCGGGTCCGGGAGCAATTCCATCAGCAATCGCCCCAGCCGGATGGCCTCATCGGAGAGATCATGCCGGATGAGCGATTCACCCGACGAGGCGGAGTAGCCTTCGTTAAACACCAGGTAGACCACCCGCAGCACGGCGTCCAGACGGTCCGGTAAATCCTTTTCCGAGGGCACGATATAGGGAATCCGCGCCTTGCGAATTTTGGCCTTGGCGCGAACGATCCGCTGAGCCACCGTGGGCGGGGAGGTGAGAAAGGCTTTCGCGATTTCTTCGGTTGTGAGGCCGCAGACCTCACGGAGAGTCATCGCCACCTGCGCTTCCGGAGAGAGTGCGGGATGGCAGCAGGTAAAGATCAGCCGGAGTCGATCGTCTTCGACGCTCTCTTCGTCCCACTCCTCGGGGTCTCCGGTGTCGGTTTCCAGGTGCCTGGACAGTTCCGGCAGAGACGCGTCGAATCGTGCACGCCGTCGAATGCCATCGATAGCCTTGAAGCGACCGGTCGACACGAGCCAGGCCCGTGGATTGGCCGGGACGCCATCCCGCGTCCATCGTTCGACGGCGACCGCAAACGCCTCGTGCAGGGCCTCCTCGGCGGCATCGAAATCGCCAAGTAGGCGGATCAACGTCGCAAGAACCCGGCGGGATTCAGCGCGGTACACCTCGTCCACCAACTCCCGCACCTGTTTGATTTCATCGTTGCTCATGAATGCGAAATGCTTCTGTCGGGGGAGATTAGATAAGGACTGCGGAAAACGCAGCAAAGGCTGATTGGTTAACCTACTGTTGATGGTGGATTTCAATCACAGTGTTTTGTAATTGGTGCGCCTTCATCCAAGAAGGCAATTGTCCCATCGGTCATTATGGTGAACGACGAGGTGTACTGTACCTCCTTTCTCCGGCATTGTTCAAAAGGGGAAAGATCGTCTGATCCAAAACCTCTGGGAGCTTTCCTCTTCAGTCACAATTCTACCCCGGTTTCTTGTTCCTTCCCCACCGGAGCAAAAACCTTTTCTGAAGCGAATAATTTAATCCTCGATTTTATTAGGCTTTTCCTTTAAGCTTTGGGAGGAATCAAAACCGAATGGTTTTAGAAAAAATTATAGACCTGGGAAAATACAGTTAACTAGCATTTCTTCTTGAAGGATTTCGAATCTTTTCCTCTAAAGGGTTGCTTAATGTCTGAACGACTAAGGATAGATAAGCCATCAACCTTACAGGAATACCGATAATGGTTGAAATGGAATCACTCAATAGATGTATCTAATGCGACGAAAACCCACTATAATGCCGCCGCTTTGGAACAATTTCAAATCGAAACAGGATAAAGGCAAGGGACATGCAAACTACCTGTAAGAGATTTAGGTATCTCTTTGGCCGTCTTCAGATTGTGTCGAGAACTCGAGCGCTACTTTCCAAAATATGGCTTCCAATAAGACTGCGAGTTATCGGTCCCATCTACAGACAGGTTGTTCTCTGGTTAACCCTCTCCTACAGAGTAGGACTCCGCCGCGTTATCTTCATTGGTGTGACCGGCAGCTGCGGCAAGACAACTACCAAAGAACTCATTGCGGCAATTCTCTCGGGCCAATTTAAGGGTCATAAGAACTGGGGTAACGGGAATGTGCCAGATCAAATCGCCAGAACAGTCTTTGGTACAAGACCGTGGCACAAATTTTGTGTCCAGGAGATAGCCGCAGCCGCAGCCCAGGGAATCCCACTTGAAATACCTCTTAGGCTGGTAAAGCCGCAGATCGGCGTGGTGACCAATATTGGGACTGACCACATAAGTGCGTTTGGTACCATGGAGGCAATCGCTGCCGAGAAGGGCAAACTGATCGCTGCATTGCCGCAGAATGGCACGGCCATTCTGAATGCAGACGACGCGAACGTCCTGGCCATGCAAGCAAGGTGTACATGTCGAGTCATTACCTATGGTCTGACGCCGGAGGCGATGGTCCGGGCGGAGAACGTCCGCTGCAGCTGGCCGGAGCGCCTTTCCTTTACTGTTCGTTATGGTGACCAATCCCAATTCGTCCAAACTCAGTTGTGTGCTACGCACTTGGTCTCTTGCGTTCTTGGAGCATTGGCTGTAGGGGTGGCCATGGGAATTCCCTTGGCTATAGGAGCTCGAGCAGTACAAAGGGTACAACCGTATCTGGGGCGGATGTGTCCTGAAACCGTTCCGGGTGGAGTGACATTTATTCGAGATGATATTAAGGCACCGCTGTGGACTATTCCCTCTGCCTTGAAATTCATGGAGGAAGCAGAGGCAAAGCGCAAGATCGTTGTGATGGGGACAATCTCCGATATACCGGAGCGGAATCACGGTAAGGCGTACAAGAAATATGCCGAGGTCGCAAGGCAGGCTCTCGATGTTGTCGATTACATTTTTTTTGTAGGTCCCTGGGCATCTAAAGCTCTCCAGGCAAAGCAGAATCCCGCCAATGATAGACTTCAGGCCTTCTCTAATGTCCAAGCAATTACGAATTTCTTAAACGATTTCTTACAACCGGAGGACCTTGTTCTGATCAAAGGTTCGGATAAGACAGATCATTTAGTGGAAATTGTCTTGAAGTTGAAGAAACTAGGTATCGAAAAGAATTTGGCAGACAAACCACAATTTTCTGAATCCCAGAATTTACAACAGATTTCCTTGGGGTCCGGCTCAACAGGGCATAAGGTAGACCCATGTAACAGTGATGACTCACTTGGGTCATCCCAACGTATGTTACCTGCAGAAGGCCTGAATCGAGTCCACGTGATAGTGGGATTAGGAAATCCAGAAAAAAAATATCAGAATACCCCGCATAACGTTGGACAGAAGGTCCTTGATAAACTCCTCCACTTAATGGGAGGGGAGTGGACCCAAGAACATGATTGGATGCTAGCCAGGGTCGAGTGGCGTGGTAACACGATTTATCTTGTCAAGCCCATGCTGGCAATTAATAATACGGGGCCTCTTTTGTCTGAATTGGGACAACGGTTGCGGTTACCAATCAGCCAGTTCATTATCGTTCAGGACGATCTAAGCCTTCCACTAGGTGCGGTTCGGCTACGCATGAAAGGCAGCGCTGGGGGCCACAAAGGGATGGCCTCAATAATAGACGCTTTTCAGACGGAAATGATTCGTAGGACCAAGATTGGTGTGGGGCAACCGCCACAGAATATGACGGCAAATGAGTATGTATTAAAGCCATTTTTCCCTCCTGCACAATCGGTAATCGAATCTGCCTGTGCCGAAGCTTCCAATCGCATCTGTGATTTGGTAGGTTCTACCTAGAAAACATAAAGAAAGTGAAGGTTTCATTGCCATGGATGACAAGGCTTCCTCGTGTTCAAGCTATTGTGAGAGAAAGTTTTTGGCATAATCTTCCCTGGCGGAAATGAGGGCAAGACCGGATCATCATTCTGCCCGAAAGGGTGAAGGCTAGGCTTCAGGCGCAACTCAAAATGGCCAAGGCGATTCACGAACAAGATCTGGAGCATGGCTGGAAATTTGTTCAGATGTTGAACGTCTTGGGAGGTTCCGTCAATAAGTGTGGAAAAATAAAAAAGGGGTCGGGAGTCTTTTCAAGAATGTTTAGTCTGTCAATAAGTGCTCTGAGACATTTGTCTTCCGATTCCGCCTTATGGGAGTTCCTATCGCCTTATACCGTAAAGCTGTGTATCCGGATTCTTTGTCCTTCATTTGGGTTTTGATGGCGTAATTATTCTTCCCTTATGTCGTCCTTACAACTTCCTGCATCAAGTCATAGAGGGAAATTGCCCTGATTCCTCCTTCCATGGGGAAGCTGTCTTTGCCGGCATAGACGACAAATTTTTTGGTTGGTTTCACATCCTCACAGGCGACATAAAAACCCTTTGATATGGAAGGCGCCGCACTGCGCTTGATTTCAATCGCCCATCTTTCCTTTCCCGGCATTTCGAGAATACAATCAATTTCCGCGCCGCCTGCCGTCCGGTAGAAATACGGTTGAACCCGTGATCCAGACACCGCCATGATATTTTCAATCACAAATCCTTCCCAACTGCCGCCGACTACAGGATGTCCCAGCAAGTCATTGAAGGAGGTGATATGTACAAGGGCATGGGTCAAGCCGCTGTCTCTGACAAAAATTTTGGGAGAGCGCACCAGGCGTTTCCCGAGATTGCTGGTCCATGGTTGTAACCGCCGTACCAAAAGCAGATCCACCATCAAATCGAGATACCGTCCGACCGTTACGCTTGCAACTTCAAGATTGCGTGCCATGTGCGCAGCATTGAGCAGGGTGCCCTGGTTATGGGCGAGCATGGTCCAGAATCGCGCAAGGGTTTCTGCCGGAATACGCGGGCCTAGCTGCGGAATATCCCGTTCAAGATAGGTTTTGATGAAATCAATCCGCCAGTCAAAACTCTGGTCTTCCGAATCGGCCAGCAAGCTTTCCGGAAAGCCGCCCCGCACCCACAACGCATTGACTTGATCTGTGTTTTTGCCATTGACCTCCAAAAGATCCAGAGGATGAAGTTCAAGATAGGCAATCCGTCCGGCAAGGGATTCGCTGGATTGCTGTAAGAGATCAAGGGAGGCCGATCCCAGGAACAAAAACCGGCCGGCTTTGTTTCCCCTCCGCCGCTCCTTATCAATAATCCCGCGCAGCGGCGCAAACACGTCAGGCATGCGCTGTATCTCATCCAAAATGATGAGCTTGTCGCGATTTTCTTCATGGAAGGCTGCAATATCTTTGACCTTTGCCAGATCAAGGCGATCTTCCAAGTCAAGGTACACAGAAGGGATGGTGTTGGAAATGGCATGTGCCAGGGTCGTTTTTCCCACCTGACGCGGCCCCATGAGGGCGACAGACGGGCTTCGCGAAAGCGCTTCTCGTATTTTCGTGTCCAGCCTGCGTTTTATCATCTAGGCAAATATAACATGAAATGTAAGATTTTCATAGTGAAGCTCCCACCATTTGGGCGGGGGTTTCACTTATCTACCTGGCTTCACGCGTTAGGGTCACATCCATGATGAAGTTGTCCAGGCGTTGCACATGTTGGTCGACACTGAATTGTCGGCTTAATTCTTCTGATGGCACTTGGGTTGCCAGTTGATCGGCCTCAGACGAATTCAAAAAGCTAATCCAATCTTCAGCGCTGTCGATGACCACCAGGCCGGGTCCGGATAAGGCTTGGAAGCCCCGTATGGCCTGGGTGGTTGCAAGAACCGGCATGCGATTGTACAGACTTTCCGCCACTTTGATACTCACGCCTGACCCTGCGCGGATTGGACAAATCATGATGTCGACCTGATCCCATACCGCCGCCAGGTCAGGCACTACGCCATGGGCGACGACTCGATCATCGGCGGGCCTCTCTTGACTCTTGCGCCCGAAGATGTGCACCACGAGAGGGCGATGCACTTTTGGAAGAATCTCATCGATCAGCCACATCCAGTTCCGGCGATTGGGCCACCAGGCGAAATCCGCGAGGAATCCGAGACGGAGCCGGTCTCCGTGGTAAAGGATACGACGGGCCGGAGGGTCCGTAAAGAGCGGCGGCACATGAAGGGCTCGCAGATCAGGGATCTTGGTGCAGCCCCAAGCCATCTCGGGCGCTGACACGAAAATGACGCCTCGGGCGCGACGGAACTCCTCGATCTCATAACGACGTTGTTTGGTAATTTCGCGTTGAAGAATAGGGGACAGGAAGGGGTAGTTGGCCAGTTGTTGAACCAGCAACTGGTGCTCCAGATTATGGGCGATGAGGACTGTCGGCATTTCGGGCGGGAGTTCGTTGACTGCCCATAACATATCGCTGCCGTTAATTAATACCGCGTCAAAATGATGGTGGCGGACGGTTGCACGGATTCTCACCTTCAACTCATGCTGGCGGGTGAACAGGACTTTTGCGGGAAGTTCTGAAAAACATGATCGGGCCAATGCCATCGCTTGTCGGGAGCGATACCATGGACCCGGAGGAGCGTGAAGAGGGCCCACCAACTCCACCCTGTGTTCGCTCTTCCCTCTCTGCAGGGCGGCAACCAGTCCGCGGGTATAGGTTCCTGCACCACCCGGGTGTGTGGCAGGGTCAACCAGCGAGGCAATGAGTAACTTGGCCACAGGTGTCAGCGGTATTTCGTTTCGCTCACGCGCTCGTGCCGAAAGGCTAGAACCATTCCTTTAATTTCGAGGAAATGAATCCAAAAAGCGAGTGCCAGTGCGACTGGATAGTCGGTAAACCTCAGGCCGTATTGGCCCCCTACCCGGAAACACGTACCCCAGCTCTCGAGGACTCGCCCTATGTAGAAGAAAGGAATGGAAGCCTGCCCGAGGTGGAGAAGCCAGCTGAATCGCAACCGGGGGTCGAGCTGACGTATGCGGATTGTGGCCCAGCCGATGTTGCACCGAATGTCGCGTTCCATTGCCCAGCCCTCGAAGTCGTGTATCACGATCATGGCTGGCTGGAAAAGGAAGCGGTTGCCTGCCCGCATGATGGCAGCAGATTGTAACTGTGCGGCGTAAGGGCCTTCGTTTTCAGGAAGCGGAAACTGTTCATAGATTTTTCGGAGTACCCCCGCGTTGTTGTTTGAAATGAATCGGGTTGGACCTTCTTTACCTGGATCAAGAAAGCCACGAGACAAGACCGAAAGACATCGCTCCGTGACGGTTTTGCCCTTGTACATAGTCCGGCCACTGACGGCCACGTATTGGGGATGAGACCGCATTGTGGTGATCAGCGACTGGAGCCACCCGGAAACCGGTACGCAGTCGGCATCCAGGATGGCCACAATCTCCCCTTGAGCAGCCTGGGCGGCAGCATTTTTTCGCTCATAGGTTCCCTCATGAGGCACCTCGAACACCTTCAAGTTCGGGAGCACGGCGATCAAAGCAGCAGGCAACTTCCGGGCGCGTTCGGGCGTTTCAACGAGCAGGAACTCAACGGGTTCGTTCACTTCCTGTGCGGCAAGGGCTTGAAGGCAACTGCGGAGATCTTTCAGATCTGCATGGCGAGCGGTGTCATGGTCTGCCACTATGACCACGCTCACCAACGGCCGGAGATTGTGGCCGGTCATACTGCATTCTTTATCATGCATGGTCGCATCTCCAGTTACTTTATTTATTTCGCGTGGCCAAGATCATGAGTAGAAAAATGCGACCCATTGAGTTTGTCTAAAGAGAAGGGCGATCCGGTTCAATTTTCATGCACGCGTGCTCTCAGCCATATTCAAGAAGGGACTGGCCGGGTAGATCGTCGTGGGGCACACCCACCGCTGCACAGACGGTGGCACTCAGATCAACGAGATGCGGGTTTCGGCCATTAATCGCCCGATAAGTGCCCGATCGTGGAAGAATGATCGCGCGAGCGCCGGGGATATGGTTTCCCGACCGTCCTGACCCTGCTCCCTGGCGCCAGACGTGACCATATACTGGTGAAGTTATGCCGCGCAGATTCGTCGCTTGTTCATGACTCCACCGGATAACCAGGTCGGGAAGACAATCGAGCTTGCGGCCTGGAGGTAAATGGTCTCCAGGTCGTTCAATGCCCGCGATGCTTTCTTTGCCGTCTACGTCACAAAAGGTTCGGAGGCCGGTTGCGATCTTGTCACAGAGAGCTTTTGCTTCAGATTCCGGGACAATCCCATCCCGCTCTCTCCCGCGGAGGTTGAGTCGAACGAGTCCGGGGCCATCTGAAGGAAGGGAAAATGCCCGTATTGCTTCCCAATCTTTCCCGATCATCGCGAGTCGGGCGGTGAGTTGGAGCGAAAGTACATCGGGTAGGGCGTCTGCCACTTTGGAACGAAGCGAGGCCGGTAGGATCGTACGCAGTCTCGTCAAGGTGTCAATTCCGGAGGACTTGCCTGCGGTGGACTCGGGTTTCAGAACCCGCTCCAGCATTTCGGAAAGAAGGTCCGACCGACAGGTCTCCGGACCCATTCCCTTTGCCCAGCACACAAGGAGGTCGGCGTGGTCAGGAAGGACTTTCCTAATTCGACCGAGTGCGGCGTCTGCTGCCAGGTAGACATTGATTAGCGAGTCCTCCGGAAGATCCGGTCCAGTTGGAGTCCGACCAATGACATCGACGGATGCCGGATCCCAAAGCTGGTGACCGGCAAGATGGATCGCGGCCATGTGTGCCCAGAGAACATCGGGGGACTTCTCGACCAACAGTCGTTCTACCGTACTGGCCAGGCGGTCGGGTGCCTCCATGAGGACTTTCCGGAGGTGGAGCAGATGACGCTGCGACGGCCGCCCGAAGGTTTCCTCCCCCCTGGGTGTCTTGCCAAGGTGCCTTGAGAGTTCCCTGCTCACGCTGGCCGGACGCGACCACTTCGCCAAGTGCACTCGTGAGCGAAACTGGCATCCGCTCATCACAACACCGTTGGCCAGTTCTTGTATGGGATGTTCTGGTGGATCGATGGCAAGGACTCGTTTGCCTGCCCGATCCAGCCGCCGGAATAGCGTGTCTTCCGGCATCAGGTCGTAGGACAATCGGAGTCTCTGCTCGGGAGCAGACCAGGTAAACAAGGAGTAAATCCCGTGCTCGGACAAATGCCGGCCTGTATAGAGAGTGGCATAGACTGATCCATCGAGAAAAGGGGAGACAAGGTCGACGACTTCTCCATTTCGTTGGATGGCCGCGAGATGTGGCATTCGGTTGTCACCCATCAATTGATCAAGGAGGGACAGTGACGGGGCCTCAAGAGAGATGAAGGCAATCATGCTGTACGCCCTATGACAGAATGAGTCAGAGCAATGTGCCCATAGTGTCTACAGGATATTTTCGCAAAAAAGATTGAGTGAGACACGCTTAGCCTGCCCGGCGCCCACAAACTTAGTGGTAAAGGGTAACTCTTGGAACGTGTAACCACATTGACACTACTCAAATTGTAAAAAAAACTATTCGAGCATTGATCCAGCAAACAATCCGGATGTGTTGTTGATAGATCCCCTTTACAGAGACTCAATGAATACCCGGTAGTTTTCATAAGGTTAACCTGAGTTGCGTTTCTGGTCAAAAAAAGGCCCCATGAGTTCCAAGCAGATACCGACTCGATTATTTTCAGAGGTCGTTGTGCTATCCAAATAATTTTGAAAATCGTTCATTCATTCAACCCATCAATTTAATTGTTCCTCATCTATTGGGGCTCTATGGGCGGCAAAAGTGCCCGCGTTTGATCTCCCTCAATAACTTTACCGAAGCCGGCTTGAATAAAATAAATTGTAGCGTGGAGCGGCCACTCCCCCTAGTCCCTTCTGGCCTACTGTTGGGGTAATGCTTTACTTCTTTGAGTTAAGGAAAGCTTAGGTCTAAAATGAAAAAGATCGTCACAACAGGATCATGCTCAAAGTTAAACAACTCAAAATTAAAGGATTTGAAACGGTAGTGGTCGGGAAAGATTCGTCTGCCGATTTCCATGCCATAATTGCGGTGCATTCCACACAGCTAGGACCATCCTTGGGAGGCATTCGGATGTGGCCGTATAGGAATGAGACGGAGGGCTTACAGGATGTGCTCCGGTTAGCCACAGCCATGACCAAAAAGGCGGCCATCTCCGGGTTACCGATGGGTGGTGGGAAGGCGGTGATCATTGGAGATCCCGCGAAGGATAAAACCCGAAACCTATTTCTTTCCATGGGCGAATTGATTGAAACACTGCATGGAAAATATATCGCAGCAAAAGATTCCGGGATCCTGCCGGAAGATTTAGATATTGTGTCGGAAAAGACCCGTCATGTCACCGGGTCCACAAATAAACAGGGGGGCAGCGGGGATCCATCCCTAGCGACTGCCAAGGGGGTTCTCGCGGGAATGCAAGCGGCCTGTAAGTTCGTGTTTGGGACCAAATGCCTCAAAGGTCGGGTGGTGGCGATCCAAGGGATTGGGCAAGTGGGATGGAATTTAGGAAACCTTCTTTTTCAACAGGGAGCTAAACTCTTCGTGGTTGACCTCCAGCCTTCACGAGTGAAACAAGCCCAGCGATCCTGGACGGCTTCCGTCGTGCCCTTATTCGAGATTCATCAGGTGCCGGCCGACATCTTTGCGCCCTGTGCCCTTGGGGGCATATTGAATGCCGACACTATCCCTCATCTTCGAGCCAACATTGTTGCTGGAGGGGCCAATAACCAATTTTTGGATGAGGAGCAGGATCCCTTTCGCCTGATGAAAAGAAACATCCTCCATGTTCCGGATTATGTCTTGAATGCGGGCGGGTTGATCCATCTCTTTGTGAGAGAAATATTACATCAGAGACGAGTGGCCCCGTGGATTTTGAATATCCAACGCACTGTTCACCAGGTGTTGGCGGCCTCTCTCCAGGAACAGCTCCCTCCTCTGGTCGTGGCCAACCGCATGGCTTTTCAAAAACTCGAGTTTCATTGAAGAACCATTGATCCTCATTCCCGGTAGACTGGAGCTTAGACCGCACTCAACCCTTAATCAGCCGTCAAGGAAATCCGTCTCAATAACTCACCCGTGTGGTCCAGGGGAATGTTTAATACTCCAATAATGAGGGTGGGGTTAGGGTGTGGGGTTTGGACAGGTAACCCAGTTTGGTCTATTTTTGTCCGTTTTTGGAAAAATAGAGCTGCTTGAAGTATTTATTCTAGAGGAATCTGACTGCTTTCGTCCTGGCACGGTAAGCCGAGGGTCACCGGTTCGATTCCTGCCGGGCGCGCCAACTCTTCAATATTCCCCCTCCCTCCAGTTGCATGGGCGATTTGCTAGAGGTCCGGTTCCGGAAACGGGTATTCTGTGCCCCGTCCCGTGGTTGTTTCTCATTCCTTCTCTCGAATTTTTTCTCAAACCTGCCGACTCAACGGTACATTTTTCTCTTTGTTATGCCGAAAAGATTTCAAAAGGCAGAAATCAGATGCTTACCGTCAGAGAACATGTGCTCCAAGACACGAAGATTCTCGAGTTGTCCGGGCGTTTTGACTATCAATCGAAACTTGGGATTGAAGTCGCCATCCTGGGTGCTCAGGAGATTGGGTGCCGGCATATTGTCCTCAATTTCTCGAACATTACGTGGATTGACTCGGTGGGGCTGGGGCAGATGTTTCTCTGGTATCATCGGCTGAAGCCGGAACGTATTCGTTTGAGCATTGTGAGCCCTCAAGCCACGGTGAGAGAATTGCTTGAATTTGCCAATTTGCCTCAAGTGGTTCCCGTGTACCAGTCGGAAGAAGAAGCTGTCGCCGCCAGAGGGCGTGGGCCTCATTCACCCCCTTCCTAGAATTTTCGGGTTTTTTCTCTTCTGCATCCTCGACTGAAGTTGCCTGTCTCTTGGTCCTCCCGTCGGGATGAATCCCTGTTCTGTTGCCGGGCTGTGTCACAATATTTTGTTCAGCTACCATAATGGGGAAAGCCCTGGATGGTGCCAGTGGACACATTTCCGAGAAGGATTGGTGAATTGACGAAGAGGGTCGGCCTTAGGTGAAATACTTTGGCAATCTCAATTGAACCCTAACAGGATGCTGAAAAAGCATGCTCTGAGCATGGTCGAAGGGTCCGCCATGCTTGCGCCAGAGCTCCCGGCCTTCGTAGCCGAAGCTACTTCGGCGGAGTAGGCTCAGCAGGCAGGCCAGCAGCGTTCTCGCATCGTTCAGACCCTCAACGTACCCCAAGGGTACGCCTCGGTCCTTCACTCGCTGCGGCCTTGCTGAACGGCCTTTTTGAGCATCCTTCGGGAGTGTTCTTCAGTTGTGTGCCACACGTGCGAGCCATCGAGGTTCAAGTGTGTCAACATATTTTTTTTGCAGCCTGCTGATGGGGGTTGGTCTGACGTGCTCGTCGAACATTTCGGCGATTGATTCATATGAGGCAAGGTACGTGGTGAGTGAGTGGCGTCTTTGCTGATCAAAATTTCATGATGGGAAAATTTCTTATGAAACACAATCCAGCGTTTGTCCGTTTGGTGGAAGAAGCTCGTGGGCATGTTCAGGAATGCAGTGTGGAATCCGTGAAGCAACAACTTGAAGAAGGCGTGCCCTGCTACTTGGTGGATGTGCGGGAAGATCATGAAGTGGCCTCAGGTATGGTTCCAGGAGCCATTCACCTCGGCAAGGGCATACTCGAGCGAGACATCGAGGCGACCATCCCGGATAAACTCGCGACCGTCATTTTCTATTGCGGTGGAGGCTATCGCTCGGTGTTAGCTGCCGAGAATGTACAAAAGATGGGCTACACACATGTATGGTCCATGGAAGGCGGCATCAAGGCATGGAAAGACGCGGGATATTCTCTGACTGTGAAAAGCGCCGGAATGATCTGAGGGCTTGAGGATAAAAAAATCCCCGGTGAGCCTGGCCCACCAGGGATTTTTCTGAAAAGCATAGTGTCGATAAGCCGTTATTTAAACCGACGGTCGAATTCTTTCACGACTTCACTGGTGAGATCTAAGCCGTCTCTGTTGAACAGCACAATCTTTAAGGTATTCTCGCTGCCTTTATCAATAACGACATCGAAGCCATGGCGTGAGGCCACGGCACTCGTGGCCTCTTCGATTTTTTTCATATATTCCTGAACCAGATCTTTTTGCTTTTGTGCGAGTTCATTTTGAAATTCCTGCCCCTGTTTTTGCCAGGCTTGATATTTTTGGGCAAACCGTTCTTGTTTACGTTTTTGTTCCTCCTCCTTGAGATTGGATTCTCCCGCTTTAAGTTCTTCCTGAAGACTCTCTAATTCTTTTTGGTCGTTTTTCATCACGGTTTCCCTGGCCTGAGCATGTTCTTTTAAGGCAGCCAGGGCACGGCTTCCGGCTTTTGATTTTTCAATAACCGTCTGAGGATCAATGACACCCACGCGGAAGGAATCTTTTCCCGCGGCAAGGGCGTGTTGTTGCCATGAGAAACACAGGACACACATGCCGGCGATGAATACGGCACCAACACTTTTTGTCAAACCATTCACAAACATCTTCTTCATGCTTTTCCCTCTAGCGTTTAAAGGATGATCCCCAATTCGGCC
>WHTE01000086.1 GCA_009377845.1 Nitrospirales bacterium
CCAACGACTTGAACATTGGCATCGTGACTTTGAATATTTTGGAAGGCATTCACGAAAGGCTGGAGACCGGATGAACAGTTACGTTGAACCGAATAAGCCGGAGTGCGGACGGGAACCCCTGCCATCAGACCGATGACCCGCGCGATGTTGTACGCGTCGCTGGGCTGGCCGACACAGCCGATAATCACTTCCTCGACAAGGGTGGCATCAACATGAGCCCGAGTCAGTAACTCCCGCACGACCAGTTCCCCGAGTTTGTGGGCAGGAATATCTTTCAGCGCTCCTCCAAAGTTGCCGATTGGCGTCCGCACTCCGGTTACAACGACGACGTCTTTCATGAACCGATTCTCACTTCCTCCTCTACCCTGGAAGGGCTCAAGGTCTCAGGATTCATCCTGTTGACTTCTTCCTCGCGCAACTGACGGCGCAACACTTTGCCCACAATATTTCGTGGGAGCTCGGATCTGAACTCAACGGCCGTGGGCACCTTAAAGGCGGCCAGGAAATTTCGGCAATAGGAGAGTAACGCTTCCTGAGTCACTGACCTGCCTTCCTTGAGTACCACATAAGCCTTCACTGCTTCCCCTAATTTTTGATGGGGAATGCCTACAATCACGGTATCTTTCACCGCCCCGTGCCGTAAAAGGACTTCTTCCACTTCCCGGGGATAGACATTTTCTCCACGTGATTTAATCATGTCCTTTTTCCGGTCCACCAGAAAAAAGAATCCATGGGAATCACGACGGACAATATCACCGGTATGGAGCCATCCGTCTTTCAGGACTGCTTGCGTTTCCTTGTGGTTTTGCCAGTAACCATGCATGATCTGTGGGCCGCGGACAATTAACTCGCCGGCCTCTCCCACCGTCAGGTCCCGTTTGCCGGTCTCGAGATCCACGATTCGGCAGTGGGTGTCCGGAAAAGGAAGCCCGATCGATCCGGCCGGAGTGTCACCGTAGACTGGGTTGCAGTGTGTGACCGGACTGGCTTCGGTCATGCCATATCCTTCGGAAATTTTCACGCCGGTCAAGCGCTGGAAACGATTCTGCACCTCAGTTGGCAATGGACTAGCTCCACTGAGACACACGCGGAGAGACCGAAGGTTATACCGTGCAACTTTTTCAAACTCATTGATCATCATAAACATGGCGGGAATTCCGGAAAAAATGGTGACCCGATGACGGTGAATCGCCTCTAAAACCTCTTGAACCTGGAATCGGGGCAACAGAATCTGAGAGGCGCCGGTCATGATGGCGAGGTGCTGAGTGGTGCTCAGTCCATACGCATGGAAAAAGGGAATGACGCCCAGGAAAATTTCCCGGCCTTCCTGAAAGTCGGGCACCCAAGCCCGACATTGAATTGTGTTGACGATCATGTTGCGGTGGCTGAGCATCACTCCTTTAGGAGTACCGGTCGTTCCACCGGTGTATTGCAGTAACGCAATGTCGTCCGGGTGTATCGGGGGAAGTCCCGTATTGTCCACTGGCAAACTCTCGACACAATGAAGCAACGCGGGTAAATCATGGATCCATGATCGATGTGGCACGCGGATCCAACGGCCACGCATTCGGGCTTGAATCGGGTAAATCAGTCGTCGTAAGGGGGAAAGAAAATCGCTGACACGTGTCAGAATAATGCGTTTCAACGGCGTGTGGTCTAAGGCGGAATGGATCCGGGGATAAAAAAGGTCCAAGGCCACCATGGTTTCGCTGCCGGTATCCAATAGTTGTTGCTCGATTTCTGAAGTGACGTAAAGGGGATTGGTTTGGACGACCACCGCCCCGGCTTTCAGTGCGCCGTAATAGCAGATGAGGGTTTGAGGGAGGTTGGGGAGCATCAGCGTCACCCGGTCACCTGGGGAAACACCGAAAGACTGCAGCACGAGGGCAAATTTTGTGGTGAGTTCTTCTAGCTCAATGAAGGAGATGCGCCGGCCATAAAACCACACTGCGGGAGAGTGGGGGAAGAGTCTGGCGGAGCGATATAAGAGATCGGGTAGAGTCCAGTCTGGATAGTCTAACGAATGGGGAACGCCTTCATCGTATCGGTTGATCCAGATAGGTTCCATACGAGGATCCCTTTGGATAGTCGGTCGTTTCTACATCGCTACCGGTCGAGGTCATCGAGGGGGCAGGTTTTACAACCAACCCGAACAATCACTTTATCAAAACATCGAGACCCCTCACCGTAAACTGTGGCCATTGGGGGAACGTCTTGAAAATCATGAGGCCACGGCCCTTGTGATGCCTTTCAACTGAGCCACCCCTCTCCTAGAGAAATGCATGCGTCCATATAAGATTAAGAAGCCCATGAAGCAATTAGCAATTGTTATCACATCATAATACTATGGTATTATTTGTTCAACTACAGGATTTTATGGGTTGAAGGTGCAAAGTTTTCAGCAAACGATCTGATCAGGAAAACTTCACGTGTACCCTGGGGAGGGCGAGGTCGGGGGCTTTTTCTGAAAATTCCACAGAGTCCACAGTAAGGAGGTCTTGACATGTCACAACTCTTCAAAGGCATGGAGCGAATAGAAGAAGCGCGCGAGCAAATGGCCGGGGAGAGTTTTATGGCGGGCTTGTTTATGGGAAATCCAGATTTCAATCTGCTCTTCCCGCCGGAAGAGCCGGTCGAGGACAAGGAAATCGGCGAGGAATATTGCAAGAAAATTGAAGAATTTCTTAAGAGGCATGTTGACCCGGATGAAATTGAACGAACCGCAAAAATCCCAGAGAGCGTTCTCAAGGGAATGCTCGATCTTGGGGCATTCGGGATGAAAATACCCAAAGAATACGGCGGGCTGGGGTTTTCCTATACGAATTACGGCCGGGTGCTTATGCTTATGGCCAGCTGGAGTAATATTCTGGCCCTCACGGTTGCCGTTCCACAGTCCATCGGGATCGCCATGCCGATTCTTCTGTTCGGAAACGAGGAACAAAAAAAGGCATTCCTCCCACGGGTCGCGCGAAAGGAAATCTCGGCCTTTGCGCTCACGGAACCCGACACCGGATCGGATGCTGCCAATATTCAGACGAAAGCCGTCTTAAACGCATTGGGCACACATTTTATTGTCAACGGCGAAAAACTCTGGTGCACCAATGGCTCTCTCGCCAGTCTGGTGACGCTTGTTGCCCGCGTTCCTGCAAAAAGGATATTCCGGGATGGGCAGACGGAATGGGTCCCCATGCCGGAAGGGAAGGGGGCGGAGGCTTCGGTGCATACCGCTTTCATCCTGGACATGTCCAGTCCCGGCGTGAGGATTCAGCAGCGGTGCCAATTTGAAGGGTGCCGGGGAATTGAAAACGCCCACATGACATTCACCGACGTGCATATTCCAGTGCAAAGCGTCATTGGCGAAATTGGGAAAGGCCTGAAATACGCGTTGACCATCCTCAACGTCGGGCGGGCCATCAGTATTCCGGCTTTGTGCTTGGGTATGGCCAAACAGGCCTGGCAACCGAGTCTGGATAGAGCAAATTCCCGGGTCACCTTTCAACAACCTCTGAGCCGGCGACAGACCCAAATGAGGCGCGTGGGGCACATGGCCGCCGACCTTTTTGCCATGGAGGCTCTTTCTTGGCTTGTGTGGCGCATGGCTGATCAACAACGCGCGTATGACATTCGAATGGAAGCAGCCATTGCGAAAATTGCTTGCTCGGAAAGGACGATCAAATTTCTTAAAGATGTTCAAATTATATTTGGAGGAATGGGATACGAAAAAGCTGATTCGAAGCGTGTTCGGGGAGAGCCGGCTTTTGGGATCGAACAACTGGTCCGGGATATCGAAATGTCACGCATCGGAGAGGGGGCCACGGATATATTACGGCCGTTTGTGGCTCGTGAGGCCCTGAACCCGCACTTGGAACAAGCCAGAAATTATCTTGACGCAACTGGAAAGGGCGTGGAACGATTCCGGGAATTTGTGCATTTAGCTCAATGGTATCTTCCTCGATACATTGACCTGTGGAAACGGAAACCACTTCCTTCCCGCCGGGAGATACATCATCCCAAGGTCCGCAAGCACTTCACGTATGTCGAACGAGTGAGTCGCCGTCTATCCAGGGCCATTTTCTACATTCTGGCTATTCACCGGGAAGGGCTTCGGGACGATCAGGGAAGGCAGAATAGGATTGAAGCTGTGGGTGAAGATATTCTAATTATTGCTGCCACGGCTTTGTGGGCTGAATGCCAGTATAGAGGAGAGGGTGATCCCAGAGTATGGGACCTGGCCGATGAAGTGTTTCATACGGCTCGTAAGCGGATTGACCAGATGATTCCGGAAATCATTCACAATGATGATACCGTCACCACCACTGTCGGAAAACGGGCTTTCCTCGGTCAATACCCGTTTTTGAATCAAGGCATCATTCAGCGGGGACTTACTGATTATATTCCCCAAAAGCCGGTACCAATACCCACCCGGGAAGGATCCCATGAAAAGAAGAGTGTAGAGGAGAGGGTCCTCACTCCGATAACCGATGGAATATAGGCTGAAGGAGGTGACGCGTTCTCAATATTTCTTATCGATCATGCATGGGCAATAACCGATTGGGTCTCTTGAAGATGGTTCTCCAGGTACCCCATAAACGGCGTGCCTCCGGTCCCCACTGAGGTGGGATCGCGAGATCGTTTTTCGCTTTGCTGATGAATATCAGTCGCGGCGCAATCTAGGAGGGTGTTGACAAACTCTAATTTTTAGGAAACGCCAGTCTTGCAACCAATGTTCACTGCCTACCAAAAAAGGCAACGCAGGATGTTCAAAAAGGCACGCCCAGCAAGGCCGCACGACGTGAGATTCCCGAAGCGTACAGATGCGTACGTTGAGGGGGTCGAACGAGGAGAACGCCGCTGGCTAACTTTTTCAACATCCTGCTAGAGTTTCATTTCTTACCAAGTCTCATGGATGTTTTAATGAGGGTAGGCCTGCACCTTCGCGTGGGAGGAGCACATGGTCGCATTTCCTCTGTCTCGCTCGTTCCCCAGCTCGTCAATTAGCCACTGGTTAATTGTACTTCTCGCCTTGTTTCTTGCCGGGCTTTTCGTAATTGTGGCGTTTACGATTTCAGGCCTACAGGATCGTAAGTTTGATGCCCTGGTCATCGACCTGGCAGGCAGGCAGGGGATGTTGCAACAACGCCATATGAAAGAGATTCTCTTAGTTCGTCAGGGCATCAAGGCTGCTTATGTCACCACGAGAGCAGAACTGGTGGAAACATTAGAAGGTCTTCTGTATGGGAGACCGATTACCGTCAGTTGGATCCCGGACCAAACCTTGCTCGTGCCTCCCGCTCCGACCGAAGCCATCAAACTTGCCCTTGAAGGGCAGCAGCAGCTCCTTGGCCGATTCATCAAGAAGGCTGACGCGTTTTTGGCATGGTCGCTCTCGACTCCTGGGGATCACCAGCAACCACTTGAGTTGCTGCAGCTCAACGACGAATTCTCAGTGAAGGCGGACAACCTGGTTAAATTGTACGACGCATGGGCAAGTACCAAAATTTCCAGAATGGTTCAATGGCAAATTCTGGTTGGAGTCATCGTCGCCTTGCTGGGGATGTTGCTTACCAAGCAGATCAGGCAAGCCAACAGCACTCTGGAGAAAGAAATCCTTGATCGCACACAAACCGAACGTCTCTCGCGGGAAAGCGAACAACGGCATGCACAAGTTCTTGATTCGGCTATGGATGCGATCATCACTCTCGACGAGGAACGCCGGATCACGTTTTTTAATCGTGCTGCCGCAACAACATTTCACATATCGGCTGCGGAAGTCAAAGGGCAACCTTTGCAGCGATTCTTGACTCAACGATCATGGGAAATTCTGAATCAACATATCCAGGCTCATCATTCAGCCCCCCACGTGGAAGGCTATATCTGGGAACAAGAAGGATTCATGGCTCAACGGCCCACCGGCGAGGAGTTTCCGGTGGAAGCCACGCTCTCTCGGGCGAATATCTCCGGACACAACAGTTATACGCTCGTCTTGCGTGATTTGACCGTTCGTTATCGGATGGAATCCTCTCACCCCCATCCTGTCTCCCCGCTCTTCAGGGAGCCGCTCGCGAGCACTCCACTTTTTGAAGAAATCATTGGAGTCTCAGCACCCTTGCAGCACGTATTCGAGCAAATCCGCAAGGTGGCCCCTACTGATGCCACAGTTCTCATCACCGGAGAGACAGGAACGGGCAAGGAATTAGCCGCCCGAGCCACCCACCGGTTGAGTCCTCGGAAAGACCACGTTTGGATGAAGGTGAATTGCGCGGGGCTGCCAAGCGGGTTAGTTGAAAGCGAATTATTTGGCCATGAAAAAGGCGCGTTTACCGGTGCCACGGCCAAAATGAAAGGGCGTTTCGAATTGGCGCACGGTGGCACGATTTTTTTAGACGAGATTGGAGAACTGCCCCTGGAAACGCAAAGCAAATTGCTTCGGGTCCTTCAAGAACATGAATTCGAGCGGGTCGGAGGAACCCAAACCCATCGTGTCAACGTGCGAATTATTGCAGCCACCAATCGGAATCTGGAAGAAGCCGTGGAATTCGGCGCATTCCGGTCCGATCTGTTCTTCCGGCTCAATACCTTTCCTATCTCGATGCCGCCATTGCGGGATCACAAAGAAGATATTCCCCTGCTCACCCAATTTTACGTTGAACGATTCAGTAAGCATCTGGGAAAGCGAATCGAAGAGATCAACCCGGCCGTCTTGGATCGGCTGGCTCACTATGATTGGCCAGGAAATGTGAGGGAACTCGCCAATATTCTTGAACGAGCGGTCATTCTTTGTGAAAAGGTTGTGCTGCTCGCCCACCACCTCTGCTTTCCTCAGCTTCCTGGCAAACCTCCCATGGAAGAGAAGATCCAGACCCTCCAGGAAGCTGAACGCCTTCATATCCTTAAAGCCTTGGAAAAGACCGGTGGGCTGGTAGGCGGCCCCCACGGCGCGGCTGCCCTTTTGGGACTCAACCGGAGCACGCTTCTTTCTCGCATGAAAAACCTCGGGATCGTGCCTTCCTCCTCTCGCTCATTCCATGACACAGAGGCGTGACGATATTTCACCACTTTGGTGAAATATCGCCAAGCTGCCAATCTCGCAACTTCTATCCTTCCGCATTATCCCGTCACAAGTACTCAGAAAAGCTTGAGGTTTGGCCATTCTGTCCTGGGCAGGAGAAAGGGTCCAACTTTTGCTGAATATTCTTTTATGACCAAACACCCAATGTGGAGTTTTTAACCTCATGGATTACACATCGATGCAAAGCTGCACCGAAGCATTTACACCCCTTTTTCGCATGCGCAAGGTCTTCGAAAACGAACAACTCACGCTGTTTAAGATTGAAGGAGCGCTTACTCCACAAAATGCCGAATCCTGGGAAGAGGAATTCACTATGATTATGCAACGGATTGAACATCCAATAATTTTTGATTGCGCCTCTCTAACAACTACCAATCATGAGCTGATGGACATTCTTCGAAACCTGATGACTGACAAAATGTATTTTTTGAATCTTTCAACGCCAGCCAGGAATATGTTGCGATCCGCAGGGTTGGGCGAGAGGGTGCTCGATTAAATTAATAAAAAAAGAGGCGTGGTGATCGTGGTCAGGTAAACGGGAACGCGCAGAGTGCCATCGGAGTGCTTCTTATCCTAACCTCACATGATGCGGGTGAGAGCAATCCAGAAAGGAGAACGTTATGAGGTACATACTTGTGACATTACTCGTCATCGGTGGGGTCATAATTGGCGGGCCCTCAGCCCTTGCCAATCCTTCTATGCTTCCAGATCACCCGGGATATCAAATGGGAGCCGCCGTCGATCCTGTGCATGGGCTTCCAGTAGCCAATGACCCTGGGAGGTCTGCCTTGGATGTGGATGCTGCAATCCGACAGGCAGCAGCTTTTCATGATCATGATATTGATGCTATCAATACAGTGGTGGAAGTTCCGTTAAGTTTAGAAAGCCAGGGAGCGGGGGTACTCCCCAAAACCATTGGCTATCCGGATATAAAAATTGAGCCTCCAGTCACTGAGGCGATTACTCCTAATAAATAGTCGGAGAAGGATGCGTGAAGGTGCCTTTTTGATATGGACAGGAGGAGGTGTCTCTTATGAAACCCAGATTAGATCTCTTAGATTTCATCGTTGCGATTGGGATGTTTGCCACGGGTGTAGGGGGATTGTTTCTTGTTGTGGCCAGCTACGGGGCATGGGGCCTCCCTCCTCCGCCCAAGGCGGATAACCCCATTACTGCGATGAGCGTGATGCAATCGATCCAAACTGGTATGGGGGATGAGATTGTGGAAGTGGCGAAGTTAGACTATGCGTTTAAAAAGTCTATCGATCGTGTCTCTGCATCACTGACTCACTCTTCCCGGACTTTTGAGATTTTTAGCCAAAAGGCGCCCATAGCTGAAGTGGTGCGATCCCGCTTTGACCGGGCAAAAGCGGAGCACGATAGCCAGCTTCAATATCTCATGGGGAAATCGATCGTCGCCTTAACTGGGCAAGGTTTCCAGGCAGGTGCGTTGACTGTCAACACTCTCGACGGCCCCGTCAATGATCGAATTATCAAGACTGCCCAGAGGTACGGCGCATTGGGTCAAAATCGGTTCCACGGCCAAAACCAGGGTTTGCTCGGGAAATGGATTTCCGAGGAGAGCCAGTCCCGTCAGCGCCTTAACGCACTTCTTCAGGAACGGATGGGCGAAGTCATTGTTCAGAAAGCTTCAATGGAGCACGCTTACGGGGCGGCAAAATCTGACGGCCAAACACAGTTGCATGCTCTGACAGCCGCGGCAATCCGATCGGAAACCCCCGAGGCGAGATTAGCGCAACTGTCGCAATCGCAGGACTTTCAACGATCCCTAGCGACAGTAACCCCGGCTGCGGGGGTTCAGGTTTCCTTTTCGGGGCTCTGGAACGATACTTTCATTGCTTACGCCATTGTTCTCCTGCTCCTTCTTCCTGCCATTCTGATATGGAGCCTGACTTTTCCACGGGCTTCATTCGAAAAGACAGTCAACATGGAGCGTATTCTTGAACTGACGATGGAAATGCAGATGTACCGCACCCCCGTGAAAAGTTCGTGAGCCGAAAGGGTGGCAAGAACGGAAGTTTCTGGTTCCAGGATGCCATGACCAAGGAAAGTTCCAACAAGTCTGATAAACAGAGGAGGAGAACATGCGATTCACGAGAATGAGCCCAACAATTTCGCTGGGGTGTTGTTTCGTGTTTGGGGTAGCATTGTTGATAGGAGGCAACGTGTGGTCAGTCCTCATGGGTTGAGGAGATTGAGAATTCCATCACCATGTACCAAAGCCTTTATCCCAGTTCGGATTTCAAGCCGTATGAGGATCAACTCACCCGCGTCAAGGACGCGCTGAATCAAAATGATAGAAAGGCCGTCACAACCGAAATGGGAAAATGGTTCAAGATGCTCCGGAACCGGGCGCATGGGATCGATGACTTGGCTGCAAGCGAACTTATGAATTTCGCTGTGATGGTAACCCCGGTTCAAGAGTACAACATTTCCGTTCCCGCGCGATAAGAAGACCTTGCAAGCAAGGAACAAGGGCGTGGCTTAAGCCATGGAGGGTTCACAGTTAGGCAGCACAGCGAGCAGCGGGATCTAACAAGAATCGAAGGAGGACGACATGCAACGCGCCAGATGGGCTATATGTTTTACAGGCATTGTGTTCTTGCTCTTATCGACTTCCGCGTTTGGTGACCATGCGGGAGAAAGCGCTGGTGTGCACCAACAACTCCTCGGTGTGGTCACCAAGATCGACGGCGGAATCATTTTCGTCAAAACACCGCATGCCCTGCGAACTATTAGCCCGAACAAAGGGGATCGGATGGGACTCCATGATGTCCAGATTGGCGATCAGGTTATGCTTGTGGTTGATGCGGGCAATGTCCTGATTGATGTGCATAAGGTGGGAAACCCCATTCATGGCCATCACATGGTGACCGGAACGCTCCATTATGCTGACCCCTTTTGGAAAGAGGTCCAGGTTTCCACTCCCGAAGGCATCAAACAGTTTGATGTTGATTCTCTTGCCGGAAGTAAATTATCCGTTTTTGAGGAAGGGAACCCCGTGACGTTGGAGCTCGACGAGGCCAACGTCATGATTGATATTCGGCGTGGGCAATGATGGGTAATGATAATGAGAGGAGGCTTTTTCTAGAGGAAGTTTTTCACGACTCGGGGACTCCTTCACAACCTCATAAAGATGGGAGGAAAGAGAGGAAAGAGAGGAAAGAAAAGAAAAGAAAGGAAAGAAAGGAGGAGGTCATTCACTCACATTTTGCCTCAGGGAGGAATAATCCCTTCCAGGGAGCGGAATCTTGTGGGCAGATCAACATCTCTTGTGGAGGATGGCCCCGCTTGGGGGGAAAGTTTGCGTTGAGCCGCCACCTGTGGCGCGTCTCAACACCGGCACTCCGCAGGCGGGGCCTCAACCCCGACCTTGGCCAGGGGACGGCAAGCATGTTCACACCGTCCCCTTGGAACTTCTGTTAAACGGTTCCCCACCTCCCGGACGAGGCGGGGAAGGGAGTGAAGCTGCATGGACATGGACTTATGAGGCAATATACCGTTCAAGTTGCCGAATCAGTTCCTCCTTCTCCTCAATCAATAGCACGACCAGATCCCGCAATGAGACGATCCCAACAAATTCCTCTTCATCGAATACCAGAAGATGTCGACAACGGTGTTCCTTCATAAGATCCAAGCAGTGGCTGGCGGTGGCAGACGGGCTGACTCTTAAAGGCCCGGGAGTCATCGCATCCTTAATTTTGACCTTCTCGGGATCTCTACCCTTCCCTACCACATTCATTGTCACGTCCCGTTCTGTCAACAGGCCTCGTATTCCTGTCGCATTAGTCACAACGACCGAACCAATAAACTCCTCCGTCATGAGTTTGGCCGCATCGAACACCGATCGATTCTCATTGATCATGGCAACTCGGCGGACGATGGTTGAGGTAATATTCATCCCCTCTTTCCTCCCCCACTTGGATCAATACGTGATCACGATCTCGTTCCCCCTTTTAACCCAACCTCCTTGTCTAACATTTTTGGCTCATCACCTTTCGTCTTGACTCATGCATGTAAAAGGCAAGATTCTCTCCCCTCGGTAATGTCCATCGGACTGAAACGATCGGAACAAGAAAAAGAGGTTAGCCATATCCTTTCAAAAAGCTCTTCCATCCAAGCTCAATCTGTAGTGGCGAACCGAATAGGCGTTGAAACAACATGCTCTGAATCTCACCGTAGAGTCCGTCGCCTGGAACATCTTTGTACTGCTTACTGCGAAAAATCGCATGGTAATGCCACGCATGGAAGGGTGGTGTTCTTCACCGCTCCCGGATTCCCGCTACCTGATGGAAATTGGCCACCGTCGGATGGACTAAGTCGGCAAAATCCTGGTACCGGAGCTTCATCGCCCCTAGATGGGTTCCGGCTTGAAAGACGATTTCCTCATCCTCCGTGAGCGATTGGTCAACAAACACCTCCAACCCATAGAGATTTCCAAATGGTGGCATGGCCCCCACGCCACAGTCAGGAAACAATTCCTTGAGCTCCCCTTCGGTGGCCAAACGCACCTGCCCCCCTCCTACCACATCTGTGAGACGTTCGAAATCCACTTTCCAATTGGAGGGCAGCACCGCCATCACAAACCGTTCGTCCATCTTCACAATCACCACCTTGGCCAACATCTTTCCAGAAATATGAAGTGTGTGAGCAACCTCCGAAGCGGTATAGGCTTCTGGATGGCCCAGTAATTGATAGGAAATCTTGTGTGCATCTAGATACTCTTGCAACCGCTTTAACATTGGCATGGCGACCTCCTTCTTGTGAATCCTCCTGTGTCCCTCAATGGTCTTCCCGGAAACGATGACACCTCCTTTCATCTTCAAAAAAATTCTACCTCAGAAATTGTGCCTCAATTAAGAATGATGAGCAAGTGGAATATCTGTGTTGCAAAAAGGGACAACGCAGAGAGAAGTCTCCTTAAAATCCTTCTTCCTTCTGGGAAATTCAGTAACTTTTGAGGAAAGGATGGCCGGAGTAATCCAGCTACCGTGTGTGGACCGCTATTCGATTTGGTAGAAGAACCCCGGTTACCCCTTTAAACAGAGGGTATTTTTGAACAGATCGAAGAGCGTTCGTATTGGGGGAAATAGGCAAAATTGTGTGCCCACCACGCTGGTTCTGAGAAGCAACGCAGATATTCATAAAAGAATTTGGGGACGATACCTCGTCACGTTGGAACTTGGTGATGCCAAGGGGGTCCGTTGAATATTTCAAAAATTTTAACTTTTCACGAACCTAAGAGTGACCGAGATCCACCCAAGAAAAAAAGAGGAAGTGTTCAAAAATGTCCGTCCAGTCCTGAGGCCTCTCGAAGGGAAGGCCGCAGCTGCTTGGGCGAGCGGAGCGTATGGAGGAGTACGTGAGCACGACCAAGCAGCGACCTGCCTGCGCGCTTGCGCGTCGAAGCGCTTCAGCGCGTAGACGTGAAGCCGCTCCGGCGAAGGCAGGGAACGCCGCTGGCCTGCCTGCCGAGCCTATTCCGCCGAAGTAGCTTTGGCTACGAAGGCCGGGAACTCCGGCGCAGGCACGGCGGCATTTTTTAACACTTCCCAAGGGGATCATTCTATTCGTCGTTGGCCATGACCCTCATTGTGTTCATGAAGGATTTTCGCCTATTAAGTGTTGGTCCCCTTCCCCCCATGACCATGTTGAGTGTGATGAAGAGTGGAAGCCTCTGTTTTGGCTCTTCACGCACGTTTCACTCATAACTTTTTCAGAGGAGCTTGACTGCAAGAGGTCTGAATTCTACCATTTCTCCATGGTTCCCCTCGGATCCTTATCACGAAAAGAGGACCTGCGGCGGGCATAATTCTTTCTTACATCTTGAATTCCAGGAGGAGGATGAATAATTGCGCTGGCTGCTCCCAATGGCATTTGTGGTGTTAACGGGCGGAATTCTAGAACCATTTCTTCCGGTCTTTGAACAGCCTGTTGGAGCCCAACCTACATTTCAATCTATCCTTGAGGTTGAGTCCACCGCACGCCTACTCGCGATTTTGCTGGATTCCGGTCGAAATGTGATTGATGAGAATCAAGCACTATTTGATAATCCCGAAAAAGGGGAGAAAGGATTTACGCCAGATGTGTTTGAGGCTCGTCTTCGGGAAGTCTTTCGATTACGATCAGGCGTTGACCTTGGAGAACTGGATTCAAACCGTCTTGCAGAATGGACGAAAGACCTCATAAGGAAGCTCGTCCAGGTTAGCAAACAGATCGTGAAAGAGGCTCAGGCCGAAATCAATAAGCAAGGCATTGGCTTTAAAGGGTTTATACCTGCTGTGTTTGGGTCACGCGTGGCAACACGGTATTACAATGTATCAGGAGTCCTCATGGGACAACGGGCGCTCGTTCCTCGTAATCCATCCAACCAGCCCGATCCTTTTGAGCGTGCCGCTCTTCTTGAATTTGCCGACCCCACCTACCCTAAGGAAAAAGTGATTACTGAGGTCATCGGTGGTAGCCATCAGTTACGGTTGATGCTTCCACTCTACGCAACCCGAGGATGTCTGGAATGTCACGGCGAACCGAAGGGGACAATTGATAAAACCGGTTATTCGCGAGAAGGATTTCAGTTGGGACAAAATGCTGGGGGAATTAGTGTCATCATCCCCATTCAGGAGAATTGATGTAAACCAATGTGGAATCGTGATCTTTTGATGAGCAGTCTTGCGCTTGTGATTTCTTTGTGGATTCTTGCCGGTTCAGCTCGAGCCGACGAGAGCCTAGAGCGCCCTTCAGGGACTGGAGTCATTGTCCACCCGGATGGCTATGTGTTGACAACTTACCATGTCTTATCTCGAGCGAGTCGAATTATTGTGGTCACCCCAGGGGAAATCAGAAATCAGGCGACAGTCGTGGCCATTGATGAGGCCCGAGACCTCGCGCTTCTGCAAATTCAGACCATCGGCTTGTTCGAAGCTGCGCTCGGATATGCCGGACATGTACGACTTGATCATCCGGTCTTTGTCGCAGGGTTCCCCTTTGGTCTTCCCGAGGTTTCTATCACGCGTGGCAGAATCACCGCCGTGCGAACGAAAGGACTTCGTACTGTCTTTCAAATTGATGCCGCCATTAACCCTGGCAATAGCGGAGGACCTCTGTTTAATGAGGATGGCGAGGTCGTGGGAATCATTACGACAAAATTCAGCCGTCCCTCCGGAATCCCACCGGAAGGAATGGGGTTTGCCTTACCCATCAGTTTTGCCACACCTCTTCTCGCCAACATTCCCCACTTCGATTTCACCATGATTGGGCAAAGGGCCTTGTTTCCGAATTCAACAGAACAAAAAATAAAACGAGTGGAAGAAATGGCCCGCATGACGGTGCGCATCGAAACTGTGCGCGTTCCTCCTTCTACCGACAATGGCATTGATTCGCCATCTGCCGACCGCACGAAATCCCATGCCTCTGGACACAAAGGGGAAACCCCGACGGGACCGAATACGAAAGAGCCCGATGAGACAAACCGGTTCACCGGAGGCCTCAAGCCTCTTCAACAAGTTCAACACGATGAACTCACCAAGTTGACCCAACAGGGCATTGATCCTCCCAAAGGCATGCTCCTCATTCCAGAAGGGGAATTTCTCCGAGGTTCGGAACATGGTTTGCCGGATGCACGCCCATTGCGTCCGATATATTTGAGTGGGTTTTGGATCGACCAGTTTGAGGTCACAAACGATCAATACCGGCAATGCGTCCAGGCCGAGGTCTGTTCAATCCCCAAAGACCAGGAAGTGTTTGACGATGCTGAGCTCGGGATGTACCCGGTTAGCAATGTGACATGGTTCCAGGCACGCACGTATTGTCACTGGAAAGGCCAGCGATTGCCGACTGAAGCGGAATGGGAAAAGGCAGCTCGGGGAATTGATGGGCGCCGGTATCCCTGGGGGGATGAAGCCGCGCTCGCGCATGCGTTGCTCAAGACCAATGACCCTGACCGAAAACGCCATGGGATATTTCCAGTGGGAAGTCTACCAGACACGGCATCACCGTACGGTGTCGGCGATCTGGCGGGAAATGTCTGGGAGTGGGTCCGTGATTGGTATGCTGAGGACTATTACGCGATGGCATCGACTCGGAATCCTCAAGGACCCATTCATGGAACCTTTCGAGTGCTTCGAGGGGGAGATTGGAACCAAAGTCCGCTTGAACTACAGA
>WHTE01000087.1 GCA_009377845.1 Nitrospirales bacterium
TCTTCATTCGGTAAGTCGATCAACCGCACTCCTTGGGCATTGCGTCCAATTTCACGGATATCTCCCATACGCGTGCGAAGGATCATGCCTTCGGCCGACATGAGCATGATTTCATCCGATTCCCAGACTTGATGGAACGAAATGGCTGGCCCGTTTTTTTCCGTGACTTTCACGCTAATGACGCCCTTGCCCGCCCGGGATTGGAGGCGATATTCCTCCACTTGTGTGCGTTTGCCATACCCGCGTGCCGTGACCGTCAGAATTGAGGATTGCGTTTCACTGGTAATCGTAACCATACCGATGACCTCATTGCCCTCATCCAACGTGATGCCCCGGACTCCACGGGCCGTTCGTCCCACCGGACGGACGTCCTCTTCACGAAAGCGAATGACAATGCCCATTCGGGTACCCAGGAGAATTTCCCTCGTGCCATCCGTAATATCGACGCCGATGAGCCGGTCACCTTCTTCCAGGGTCAAGGCAATAATCCCGCCTTGCCGTGGGTGGCTAAAGGCGGCCAGATCGGTTTTTTTGATATAGCCTTTTTGCGTGGCCATCACGACATACTGGTCTTCTGCAAACACCCGGACCGGCAACGTCGCCGTGACCCGTTCGCCCTGACTCATGGCCAACAAATTCACAATAGCTTTCCCTTTGCTGGACCGCCCGACGTCCGGCAACTGATACACTTTGAGCCAGTACACCCGTCCCGCATCGGTGAAGAACAGCAGGTAATCATGAGTTGAGGCCGTAAAGATTTGTTCGACGAAGTCCTCTTCCTTAACCCCCATGCCGACTTTCCCTTTTCCTCCACGGCGTTGGGCCCGATAGATGGTGACGGCATTCCGCTTAATGTAGCCGGCATGGGTAATGGTGACCACGACTTCTTCTTCCGCGATCAGGTCCTCCATCTGTAACTCGGCTTCAGCCGGGAGGATCTGTGTTCTCCGCTCATCGGAGTATTGCTCTTTGATTTCCACTAATTCCTGCTTCACGATTTGTCGCACCATCGCATCGGAGCCTAACACGGTGCGCAAATGGGCAATGCGGGAGACCAGTTCGCTATATTCCTGGGTGAGCTTGTCTTGTTCCAGTTGGGTCAGCCGTTGCAACCGCATATCTAGAATGGCGTTGGCTTGCACCTCACTCAAGGAAAACTGGCTCATCAACCCCTGGCGAGCGGTTTCCGGGGAAGACGCCCCCCGGATGAGGGCAATGACGGCATCCAGTGATTCTAAGGCTCGTTTCAAGCCTTCTAATATATGGGCCCGTTCTTCAGCTTTTCGAAGGTCGTACGCTGTCCGGCGAACCACGACTTCTTTGCGGTGTTCAATAAACGCCGCCAGAATCTGTTTGAGGTCCAACACCTCAGGGCGATTCTCCACCAAGGCCAACATGATGACCCCGAAGGTAGTTTGCATTTGGGTGTGTTTATATAATTGATTCAGTAACACCGACGGGTTTTCGTTTCTCTTCAGTTCAATGACCACGCGGAGCCCATCCCGGTCGGATTCATCGCGAAGATCCGAAATCCCTTCCAGGCGTTTTTCGTGGATGAGTTCGGCGATCTTCTCAATGAGTTTGGCTTTGTTGACCTGGTAAGGCAGTTCGGACACGATGATGCGCGCCCGGTCGGTGCGTTCATCGACTTCTATCTCCGCCTTCGCCCGAAGAGACAAAAGACCGCGTCCTGTCTCATAGGCATCCTTGATCCCTTGCATGCCGTAGATAAATCCGGCGGTAGGAAAATCCGGCCCGGGAATGAATTCCATTAACTCGTGAATGGTCATCTCGGGACGATCGATGAGGGCAATCAGCCCCGCGACAACTTCGCCCAGATTATGCGTGGGAATATTGGTGGCATACCCGACCGCGATTCCCCCCGCTCCATTCACCAATAGATTCGGAATCCGGGCCGGCAACACCACGGGCTCTTGAGACGACTCGTCGTAGGTCGGAGTAAAGTTGACGGTCTCCCGGTCGATATCGACCAGCATTTCCTCAGCCAGCTTGGTTAAGCGGGCTTCGGTGTAGCGCATGGCCGCCGGAGGATCTCCATCAACCGATCCATAGTTTCCCTGGCCATCGACGAGCAGATACCGCATATTGAAATCCTGGGCCATGCGGACCAAGGTGTCGTAAATGGCTGAATCACCATGCGGATGATAGTTGCCCATGATTTCGCCGACGATCTTTGCGGATTTCCGGTAGGGCCTCCCTGCCGCCAGACCCATTTCATTCATGCCATAGAGAATTCGCCGATGAACCGGTTTGAGCCCGTCTCGCACGTCCGGCAACGCACGGCCGACAATGACGCTCATGGCGTAGTCCAGATAGGACAAACGCATTTCATCTTCAATGGCAACTTGCGTCAGACGTGGTTCAACCGGCATGCGTCACTCCTCGAATGGGATTCTCAAACATCATATGTCCTTCCAAGGGCTTGGTCTGGCTCATGGCTCACCACGCAAAGCTCAGGGTTCACTTTCCTACACACATGCAATGGTTATGGGCGAAGACGTCGAACGAAGGCACCTGCTCTATACATCCAAATTTCGAACTTCCAGGGCATGCTGTTGAATGAAATTTCGGCGGGGTTCTACTTCATCACCCATCAAAATGGTAAAGATTTCATCCACTCCCGTGGTGTCTTCCAACGTCACCTGAAGGAGACTCCGGGTTTCCGGATTCATGGTAGTGTCCCACAATTGCGTTGGATTCATCTCGCCCAATCCTTTGTACCGTTGGATGGACATTCCCTTTTTCCCGGTTTCCAGAATTTCCTCCACGAGATCCTTACTGGTGGAAAACTCCGATTCTTTGTCTTTGCGTTTTAACCGGTAGGGTGGTCGCCCCAATCCTAACGCCGAAGGAGAAATCTTTTGTAATTCCCTGAAATCCGCTGATCCTACCATGTCATGAGTCACGTTCAACGATTTCTGACTGCCATTTCCTGTTACCCGACAGACGATGTGGTGGGTTTGATGTTCCTCATCATTCTGAATCGTGAGTTCGACGGTCCCTTCCGGAAAGGCCAGCCGAAGCCGGCGTGTGGCCTCTTGGGTCAGCGGTTCCAAGTCCCCAAGATTTTTTAGCAGGTCTTTGGTCAATTGAGGAAAATCCACAAACACCCGAAGTAGGCCGGGTTCAATTTGCTTCTGACCCAGGCGGGCTAATGACCCTTCGAAGGCCACCAGTTTATCTAAAATCGGGATGAGTTCGTCCCGGGTCACAAATTCATTTCGGTCGGGGAGAAAGAGTTCGGCATCTTCCACGGCAAGATTGGAAAGATACGTATTCATCGCCGCTTCGTCTTTAAGATACTTCTCTCCTTTCCCTTTTTTGACCTTAAACAAGGGGGGCTGGGCTATATAGATATAGCCTCGCTCGATCAGTTCCGGCATTTGCCGGAAAAAGAAGGTCAACAGAAGGGTCCTGATGTGGCTGCCATCCACATCGGCATCGGTCATTAAAATAATTTTGTGGTAACGAGCCCGGTTAATATCAAAGGCGTCTTTGTCTTCCTTGCCTTTCTCCGAATCTTCCCGTGGTCGACCGATCCCGGTTCCGATCGCCATAATAAGGGTTCTGATTTCCTCACTGCCGAGCATTTTATCAAAACGGGCCTTTTCGACATTCAGGATCTTGCCTTTGAGTGGAAGGATCGCTTGGGAGCGTCGATCCCGCCCCTGTTTAGCCGACCCTCCCGCTGAATCGCCCTCCACAAGATAGAGTTCACTGAATTGTGGGTCTTTTTCGGAACAGTCAGCCAATTTTCCTGGAAGTGACCCGCCATCCAACGCACCTTTTCTCCGAATCAGTTCTTTGGCTTTTCTCGCGGCTTCCCGAGCTCTTGCCGCATCCACGGACTTCCCGACAATTTTCTTGGCGACGGCCGGGTTTTCTTCCAGGTAGGACCCCAAGGCTTCATTGACTGCCGCCTCCACGATGCCCTTGACCTCACTATTGCCTAATTTGGCTTTGGTCTGGCCCTCAAACTGCGGATTACGAATCTTCACGCTCACGACAGCGGTCAAGCCTTCTCGTACATCTTCCCCGCTCAACGATTCCGAATCCTTTTTAAACAGATCATTGGCGGTTGCGTAACTATTGATTGTGCGCGTCAAGGCGGATTTAAACCCGATGAGATGAGTGCCGCCCTCACGGGTATTAATGTTATTGGCGAAGGAATACAGATTCTCGGAATACCCCTCGTTATATTGGAGGGCCACCTGGAGAATCATTTCAGATTTTTCCACTTCCACGACAATGGGAGGATGAATGGGAGATTTGGCTTCATTCAGATGTTCCACAAAGGAGACGATTCCTCCCTTGTAACAAAACATCTGCTCTTTTTCTTTTCCCGTTCGGTCATCCTTCAATCTAATTTCCAACCCTTTATTGAGAAAGGCCAATTCCCGAAGTCGTTGAGCCAGGACATCAAAACTGAATTCGAGGGTTTCAAAAATGAGAGGATCCGGCTTAAACACCACTTTAGTCCCGCGTTTTTTGGTTTTGCCTGCGACCGTTAACGGAGCCAGTGGCTTCCCACGTTGATATTGTTGTTCGAACACTTCCCCATTTTGCCAAATTTCCAATTCCAGCCATTCCGAGAGGGCATTCACGACCGATATCCCCACACCATGCAACCCTCCCGACACTTTATAGGCACCCTCCTCAAACTTTCCGCCCGCATGGAGGACCGTTAACGCGACTTCTGCAGCGGACTTTTTCTGGGTGGAATGCATGCCGGTGGGAATCCCTCTTCCGTTATCCGAGACCATCACACTGCCATCCACTTGGAGCACCACCTGAATTTCATTGCCATAGCCGGCCATGTGTTCATCCACACTGTTGTCAACGACTTCGTACACCATATGGTGCAGGCCATCGACCCCAGTACTGCCAATATACATGGCAGGTCGTTTTTGAACCGCTTCCAATCCTTCCAAGACACGGATCTGATCGGCATCGTACCGGACATCCGAGTGTTGGCGATCTACTGGGCGGGCAGATTCTGGGCTAGTTGTTTCTGAATATTCCATACATTTTCAAGCTTTGTGCGTGTGGAAGAAGGAACGTCCGTTGGGTCAAATCCGTCAAACCTTCACGGGCATCACCACGGCTTTGAATGTGGGATTTCCCTGCTCTTGAATCAAACACGGACTCAGGGGTGTTTCCATTTGGAGGGTCAGTGATTCCGTTTCAATAACTGACAACACATCTAAAAAGTATCTGGCGTTGAACCCCGTAGAAAAGCTTTCTCCCCCAAATTTGGCCGGGATGTCTTCATCCGCTTCTCCCAAATCCGGACTTTTTGAAGACAGGTGAATATGATCTGGATTGATGGACAGTTTTACGGCATGGGCTTTATCCCTCGAAAGAATCGCCACTCTTCGAAGGGCACCCTCCAGATCGGACTTGTTGACTGTGACTTTCTTGGAGCTTTCTTTCGGCACCACCTGCTGATAGTTGGGATAGGTCCCTTCCATGATCCGGGAGGTTAACACCAAACCGCTTTTCCGAAAGATTAACATGTTTTTCGTGAAACCCAGGAACGGCTGTTCGTCGTCCTCTTCCAATAGTCGCCGGATTTCTATGGCGGCTTTTTTGGGAATGATGACTTTAATTTCTGCCGGGGGGATGGCGGCTTTGTCAGGTGTCATCTCCTGCTCTGCCCAGGCCAATCGGTGCCCATCGGTGCCCACCAAGCGGAGTGTCACATTGGCTCCGGAAGGAATAAGAGTGATGAGGAGGCCGTTCAAAACGTACCGGGTATCCTTTTCCCCCACTGCAAACACGGTCTTTTTGAGGAGCTGCAACAATCCTTGGGCGGGAATCGCCATTAAGCCTTCACGTTCAATAGCTGGAAGGGCAGGATAATCCTTGCTGGGCAACCCCACCACGCGAAATTGGCTTTTTCCGGCTTTGACGGTGACCCAATTATTTTCCCCCACCACCAATTCGATGTCCGAATGCCGGATTTCCTTCAAAATATCGAAAAGAGTTCGAGCGGAAAACGTGACAGAGCCCGGCTCATGGACTGTGGCTTTATATAAACCTCTCATGCCGATTTCCAAATCGGTCGCCACGATATCCAAGCCCTCCGGCTTGGCTTCCAAAAGAATATTAGCCAGGATGGGCATGGTATTCCGCTTCTCCACCACACCCTGCACTCGTTGGAGTGCTGTTAATAAATCCTCCCTGGCTATTTGAATTTTCATAATTTTCCTATAAAAGCAGTTCTTACGCCTTACCGATTTCCTCTTTGAGGCTTTCGATGGTAGCCCGAAGAGCGGTATCGGTTTCCTGAGACTTCTGCATTTGCTTACAGGCATGAATAATGGTTGTGTGGTCCTTGCCTCCAAAATCTCTTCCTATTTCGGGAAAGGAGGCGTCCGTCAAATCACGGCTGAGAAACATGGCAATTTGGCGAGGGTACACCAACGTTTTTGTACGTCGCTTCGATTTTAAATCGGATATTTTCACATGAAACCGGTTTGCGACCACCTCTTGAATATCCTCAATAGTAATCACTTTCCGTTTTCCACCAAGAAGATCACGGAGGATATTTTTTGCCATGTCCACCGTGATTTTTTGACCCGTGAGGGACGCATACGCCCCAAGCCGGATGAGCGCACCTTCAATCTCGCGGATATTACTTTTTAAATTCGCAGCTAACAATTGAATCACGTCTTCGTTGATCGCAATACCCTCTTCTTCTGATTTCTTGCGAAGAATGGCGATTCGTGTTTCCACATCTGGTGGTTGAAGATCCGCAATCAGGCCCCACTCAAACCGGGACCGCAGGCGTTCTTCCATAGAAGGCATTTCCTTTGGAAAGCGATCACTCGACAGCACGATCTGTTTTCCGGCCTCATAGAGCGAATTAAATGTGTGAAAAAATTCCTCCTGCGTTCGTTCTTTTCCGGCCAAAAATTGAATATCATCGATCAGGAGCATATCAACATTTCGATACCGCCTTCTCAATTCAATCATCTTGTCGTAGCGGATTGAATTGATGACCTCGTTGGTGAATTGCTCCGTGGTGACATAGGCAATACGAAGATCACTTCGATCTGCGACAAAATTCCCTATTGAGTTTAGAAGATGGGTTTTCCCCAACCCCACACCACCATAAATAAATAATGGGTTATACGCTTTGGCAGGGGATTCCGCTACAGCTAAACAAGCCGCATGAGCAAATTGATTACTGGCTCCAACCACGAAATTTTTAAAAGTATATTTAGGATTAGGAAGAGGTTGACGTCTTACTCTCTGAAGTTGACCAGGCCCTCGATTTTCCCGAACTTCCGTCTTTATAATTGGCTTAGGTGCGCCTTCCCCATCCTGTTCTTTCATGACAAAGATAATTTCTGCCGGCTTCACCCCTTCTACATGGTGAAATGCTTCTATTAATAAATCTTTATAATTTCTTCCCAACCATTCCCCAAAAAATTTATTCGGAACGCGAATATGGGCTTGATCTTCATTAAGACTTTCTAAAATCAGGGGTTGAAACCACGTTTCAATCGTGTCTTCTCCAACCTTTGTGCTGACAAAATTCAACACATCAACCCAGATTTTATCTTTATTAATATTAGGTAAATTTAACTTATTCACAGAATTATTCACAGGTGTTAATAATTACATTAACAATCATTAGGTACTAATAAATTATCAGACAACCTCTGATTTCCATCAACAACTTCTACCATAAACTTCATGATCGCTATCCACAACTTCCACCATGATATTTTTTAAAACCAAAATCTCTTTTCAACCCTCAATACTAAAATGAATTGTTATATTCAAAGTTCTTTATCCCCGCTATCCCCTCCTCCTACTAAGACTACTCCTACTAATTCTTAGTATTCTTTTACTAAAAAAGAAGTAGAGGGAAAGGTTATATCACCAAAACCAAATCAGCTAGAAATATTTTCTCCAAAAAATCCTGATACGAAATGGCTCCATATTTACAAGAATCATTTTTTTCTCCTCCCTCCTCATTCTCTAATACGGTAACTTGAGAGATTGGAATATCGTCCAACTCAATCCCATACTGAGGTAGCAGGACTGATATATCCATTTCCGTGGAAGAAGACACCTGTCGAGGAATAAAGGAATCCCAATCATATTGGTTTTTTGTACAGATATACAAAATATTTCTCATAAGCAGACCTTTAAAAGGTTAATACTCGATCGGCATGAGAAACGAGTGAAGCAATTTGAGATGAGGAGGATTCCTGAATGTTAAATTCCTGATCAAGTGAAAAGTCCTTCACACTACCTATAGGGACCACAATGGGTAATTCTAAATTCTTGATGACAGGGAGATATTTTTCAAGAATTTCTCCATCAGGAAGATCATAGGCATCATCAGAAATTAACTGCCTGGCATTTTCCAGGAGGACGATCGTTACTGGATTGGGACCTGTGGATAGTCCCAAAGCAATTCGTATGGCTTCGGAGGCCCGGTGGGTTTTTATTGGGTCCTCACGAATAAGGATAACCAGATTTTTTGGCATCCTGTATTGATAACCTAGTTATATTACGTAAAATACTGCATTGGTGAATGAAAAATGCGGAGGTTTTTCTTGAATTTTAAAATTACCGTTTCCTATTGAAAAATAAGAAAAAAAACCCTAACATCAGATAAAAAAAATGTCAAGAAAAAACCGGAGACATCATATACTATCTTCCTTAATTTAACGACTTAATTTTTTGAGAAATTTCCTCCAACTTCATTAATTCCTGAGTCTTGGTGGTCATGTTCCGGATAATGACTGTTTGGGAATGGGCTTCATCGTCTCCAAGGATTATGGAGTAGCTGGCCCCGAGTTTATCCGCGGATCGAAGGAGAGATTTTAAATTAGTACTTTTATAGTCTGTATCAGCCCGTATCCCAGCCTCTCTCAGTTCGTGAAGAAGTTTAAAAGCTATTGGCTTTGCCTTTTTCCCAAATCCGGCTACGAAAAATAAAGGCGGCTGGGGGGAGGATACTTGTTCAGGAAGAAGAAGAGCGACTCTTTCTAACCCGACTGCAAACCCAATAGCAGGGGTGGAGGGACCTTGAAGTAATTCCACTAATCCATCGTATCGGCCTCCAGCTCCTATAGTGCTCTGAGCTCCTAAGTGTGGGGAGGTAATTTCAAAAGTCGTTCGGGAATAATAATCCAGGCCTCTCACTAATCTATAATTCAAAGTAAAAGGGATACCTATACTTGTCAGTTCGTCGAGAACACTTTGAAAATGAGTGGCTGATTCCAACGAGAGATGATCAAAAAGAGTAGGAGCTTCCTGTGTGGCTTGCTGACAAATGGGAACTTTGCAATCAAGAATCCGTAGGGGATTGGTGGAATAACGGCGTTGGCAGTTACCGCAAATAACCTCTAACTTAGTGGAGAGAAATCGTTTAAGTTCCTGAATATACTTTTCACGGTCTTGAGGATTCCCAATGGAATTTATATGTAAAGTCAGATCCTTGAGCCCCAACGAACAAAAGAATCTCCATAAAAGGGCAATTACCTCGACATCCATGAGGGGATCTTCAGTCCCAAACGCTTCTACCCCGAATTGATGAAATTGCCGATAGCGCCCTGCTTGGGGACGTTCATGACGGAACATAGGACCCAGGTAATACAGTTTTCGGGTAGAAGGAGATTCAAGAAGATGGTGTTCCAACACGGCTCTCACCACACCGGCCGTTCCCTCAGGACGTAAAGTAAGAGAACTCCCGTCTCGATCAGGGAACGTGTACATTTCCTTTTCTACGATATCAGTGGCTCCTCCAATGCTCCTCGCGTAGAGTTCAGTGAACTCAAATATCGGAATACGAATTTCAGAGAACCCGGATTGGGTTGCAAGGGTGTGGGCAATTGTTTCCATATATCGCCATTGAGGGGTTTGTTGAGGCAAAATGTCCTTCAGACCCTTTATTGAGCGCAACATGGGAAGCCCGGTTCTGTTGAAGAAAAAGTTGGAGAAAAACGAATCCGACTATATCTTCCTGTCCGGATCCAGTCAACGAATCAATCAGCTGATAGAGGGAGGGAGGAATTTAAAATTCGTTTGACTCTCAACTTTTCCGCACATAAAATGGCGGGTTAATAAGAAAATGGCTGAAAGGAGAATAACGCCATGTCAATGACTTTTCGACAGCCCTCTAATCTAAAGAGGAAACGAGATCACGGGTTTAGGAAGCGCATGAGCACAAAAAACGGGAGAAAGGTCCTTGCCCGTCGACGAAAAAAGGGGCGGTACCGCTTAACGGTTTCCGATGAGTAAGGGGAGAACTTCCCATTTTTTTTAAAGAAAAAACATGAATATGATGGGGTGAAAGCGAACGGGTCTGTCGTGCGGAACCCGTATTTTACCCTCCTCATTAGTCGGGCCCCAGATTGTGGTTCTTCCCGTATCGGAATCGTCGTAGGACGACGAGTGGGAAAAGCGGTTACACGAAATCGACTGAAGCGGATTTTTCGTGAGCTCGTTCGAGAGTCACATTTCGGTATGGCCATCGGTTATCATTGCATCGTTTACCCCAAAGTGAAGGCCCTGGAAGCGAAGTATCAGGATATCGGAATGGTGTGGAAGAGTACATTAGCCCAGAGAGGGCTTCTTGAAGTCTAAAAAAATGATGTCTTGGATCTTGAGAAAAGTCATTGCTGCGTATCAATATCTAATTTCCCCACACATAGGGATCTGTTGTCGCTTTGAACCAACTTGTTCTCACTATGCTTCAGAAGCTATCAGCAGGCATGGCGTGATCAAAGGTCTGATATTAATAACAGGTCGAATTCTGAAGTGTCATCCTTTCCATCCTGGGGGGCTGGATCCGGTTCCCTAAACTCTGAACATTCTGCATCCGTTTGACTTTCAATTGCTACCAGCTTTAATGAGACTCACGAGTTAGAAAAATGGAAAAGCGCGTTGTCCTTTTCCTTGTTCTTTCCTTAGGCATAATTTTTGGGTATGACCTGCTCCTCAAGCAGTTGGGGTACTCTCCCTTCTCAACCGGTCCGATCCTGGATCAAGAAATTACCCCCGGTGAGCCCCAAAAAGAGCCTGACCCTTCATCCGAATCCAATTCGATAAATTCCCCTTCTTCAAGTTCCGATGATCCCCCCATCGTTGAAGAAATAGCGGTCATTGAAACCCCTCTTTTCCGAGCCGGGATTTCCAGCCAGGGAGGGGTTATCACCTCTTGGAAGTTAAAGAAGTTTTTAACCCAGACAGAGGAAAATCAACCCGTTGAATTGGTCTATTCCAACGGGCAATTTCCTGGGCCACTCAGCGTACAAGTCAATGGCAATGAAGCGGTGAATCAACATCTTCGACAGGGGTTGTTTCGAGTTCAAAAAGATTTTGAAGAACTAGATGAGAGGCGCCCCACAGGAAAGGTGATTTTAACCCACGAGTCTTCCGACTCCGATCTTTTGGTCCAAAAAGAACTGACTTTTCATTACGATTCCTATGTGGTGGATATCATTATTCGCACTCGCGGGATTTCAGAAAACCTGGATGTGATGTTGGGCACCAATTTTGGCGTGGTGGAATGGAGTCAAGGATTTATCGGGTTGTTGGGATCCGCCTGGATGATCGGGGAAGAATTAGAAAAAAAATCTCCAGAGGCGGATGCTCCGACACTGCGTCGCGATGGTCCAATCAGGTGGCTGGCCCTTCAGGATAAATATTTCATGAGTGTGTTTATCCCGGAAAATGCCAACAGTCTTTTTTCCAAGCTTGAAAACGAACGGGTTGTCTCGGCAGGCATTTCTCTTCCCGCGAGCTCAGACGAACATGTTCATAAGACCAGGCTGTATGCCGGTCCCAAACAATTCGATATTCTTAAATCTTTTGAGATCGGGTTGGAAGATACCATCGATTTTGGATGGTTTATTTATGGCAGTTGGAGCATTGTGAAGGCAGTGGCGAAGCCACTGTTTTCGATTTTACGTTTTATCTATGACTATACGCATAACTACGGTCTGGCCATTATTCTTTTGACCTTTGGGATTAAATTGTTATTTGTTCCCTTGCAATACAAAAGCTACAAATCCATGCAAGGCATGCAGACCATTCAGCCCAAGGTCCTGGCGTTACAGGAAAAATTTAAAGATAACAAAGAAAAACTCAATCAGGAGCTGATGAAGCTCTACAAGGAACATAAGGTGAATCCTGTGGGGGGGTGTCTTCCCATAGTATTGCAGATGCCGGTTTTTGTCGCCCTATTTAATATTTTGTATATGACGATCGATCTCCGGCAGGCTCCGTTTATGCTGTGGATTACCGACCTTTCCGCCCAAGATCCCTATTACGTGCTGCCGGTGCTGATGGGAGTTTCTATGGTCGTCCAACAAAAAATTATGCCCACCACGATGGATCCCACGCAGGCTAAAATGATGATGATCTTACCTGTAGGATTGACCTTTTTGTTTGTCACCTTTCCAGCAGGATTGGTGTTATATTGGGTGACGAATAACGTGCTGACCATTACCCAGCAATTTGTGACGGATAGGTATATTCTGAAAAAGCCGAGAGGTGGGACGACAGATAATTATCCAAAAGGAAACGCACCCGGTTCGGAGTCGGGGAAAAAGAAACATTCGTCGTCTCCATCGGGTTCCTCCTCCAAATCATAATCTTTGCCTTAGTATAAGTTATGGGCTCTTTGGACGACACTATTTGTGCCGTGGCCACCCCCATGGGAGAAGGGGGTGTGGGAATCGTTCGAGTGAGCGGAGTTCATGCCCTCCACGTTGCCTCAAGCATTCTTCGATTACGCTCCGGTAAAACCCTTGAGCAGATCAAGCCATATCAGTTGTACCTGGGCCAATTTATTTGGAACCCTGTTCCACTGGGTAAAATATTAGGAATAGAGACTTCCTCGGTTTTGGATGAGGTGCTGGTGGTGACCATGCGAGCTCCACGATCCTATACAGGAGAAGATGTCGTGGAAGTGCATGCCCATGGAGGACCGGTCATTGTGAGTGCCATTTGCGAAGCGTTAACTCAAACTGGGGCTAGGTTGGCCGAACCCGGAGAATTTACCAAGCGGGGCTTTTTAAACGGGCGGCTGGATTTAACACAGGCGGAGGGAGTCCTAGATACCATTCGTGCCAACTCTCTCAAGAGTCTGAAAATGGCTCAAGAACAACTGCAGGGGCGGTTATCCAGGATCATTCATGATCACCGGGACCGTCTCTTAAAACTTGTTGCTCACTTGGAAGCAGGAATGGATTTTGTGGAAGACGATATTCAGTTTATTGAACAGAGCAAGCTGAAGAACGAGATACATTTGGTATTGGGGGAAATATTACAACTGGTGGATGGCGCAGAAGAAGGCCGAATGATTCGCGAGGGTATTCGCACGGTCATTGTTGGGCGGCCCAATGTTGGGAAATCCAGTTTGTTAAACGCGATTCTTGGGACCAATCGAGCTATTGTGTCGCATATTCCCGGAACCACACGGGATGTACTTGAGGAAGCCATTATGGTTGAAGGAGTGATGATTCGACTCTTCGACACCGCTGGATTACGAGAGACGAAAGATGAATTAGAGAATGAAGGAATGAGTCGAGCCACTCAGGCCATTGACGACGCGGATGTGTTGATTTTGGCGTTTGATAAAAGTGAAATACTTAATGAAAAAGACGCAAATTTTATTGAAAGATTTACACAAAAGCCTTGTGTGATGGTGCTCAACAAAAGCGACTTACCACCAAAATTTTCCTTTAACGAATTTCGGGATATTGTGAGGCAAACCAGGGAAAATTCTCAAGACGTTGAAGGGGGGACGAATTATGTTGAGGTGTCCGCGTTAACCGGTGAAGGAATCGATAGTTTAAAAAGAGCCATCAAGAGGCTGGCTATCGGTCGTCAATATGAAGCGGGTGATTCGGTGTTAGTATCAAGGTTAAGACATAAAACGTTACTTCACAATGCCACGGAAGCCTTGCAGAACGCCCTTAGGGCCATTGATGATACCCTTTCCGCCGAATGTGTGGCTTTAGAATTGCGGATTGCGCTTAATTCCCTTGGAGAAATTGTCGGGGTAATCACTAATGAAGATATTTTAGATCAAATTTTTCGAGAGTTTTGCATTGGCAAGTAATAAAACACACCCAATCCACTTTTTTTGTATTAAGAAAGACATAAAGAGCGTTAAAGATGAGCATGGAATGTGACATTGTTGTCGTTGGCGGTGGCCATGCTGGTTGTGAAGCCGCCCTTGCGGCCGCTCGGATGGGGTGCGGGGTGGTTATGTTGACCATTGATATCAAAAAAATTGCCCAAATGCCGTGCAATCCTGCCGTGGGGGGAATTGGGAAGGGCCATCTCGTGAAAGAAATCGATGCCCTTGGGGGAGAGATGGGATTTAATACCGACCAGGCCGGCATTCAATTCCGTGTGCTCAATACTCGAAAAGGACCGGCTGTCCGTGCCACCAGAGTCCAATGCGACAAGCAATTGTACGCCAATCGGATGCAGGAAGCACTCTCGAGGCAAGAAAATTTGACCATTGTCCAAGGCACGGTTGACCGGATTCTTACCCAACACGGGGCAGTCAATGGTGTGATGACCAATGATGGAGAAACGATTCTTACCAAAGCGGTTGTTCTGACCTCGGGGACATTTCTAAAAGGTCTTTTGCATATTGGTTTGAATCATCTTCCTGGCGGGCGGGCTGGTGAACCATCTGCGGAGCACCTGTCGGATTGCATGAGAGACTTCGGGTTTGAGATTGGCCGATTAAAAACAGGGACCCCGCCGCGGATTGATCGGGATTCCATTGACTTCAACGTGATGGATCCGCAGCCAGGTGATCCAGTGCTCCGACCATTTTCGGCACGAACCAAGAACATACCTAATCCCCAAATTAATTGTCACATTACCTATACGAATGATGAAACTCACCGAATTATAAGGGAAAATCTCGATCGCTCTCCTATGTATTGCGGGATCATTGAATCAACCGGGCCACGATATTGCCCGTCTATTGAAGATAAAGTGGTGCGGTTTGCGGACAAAACCAGACATCAGATTTTTATGGAACCAGAAGCCCTTGGATCACACTCGTTTTATCCAAATGGGATTTCTACAAGCTTGCCGGTGGACGTCCAGCAGGCATTTGTCAGGACCATCCCTGGTCTTGAGCAGGCGGTTTTTCTCAGACCCGGCTATGCGATTGAATATGATTATTTTCCTCCACGCCAAC
>WHTE01000088.1 GCA_009377845.1 Nitrospirales bacterium
TGCCGGTGGACGTCCAGCAGGCATTTGTCAGGACCATCCCTGGTCTTGAGCAGGCGGTTTTTCTCAGACCCGGCTATGCGATTGAATATGATTATTTTCCTCCACGCCAACTTCATGAGACATTGGAAACGAAGCTAGTCGAAGGATTGTTCCATGCCGGCCAAATAAACGGGACATCAGGCTATGAAGAAGCAGCGGCACAGGGGATTATGGCCGGGATTAATGCCGCGCTGCAGGTTAAAGGGGAGCAGCCGCTGATCCTGGATCGATCGCAAGCGTATATTGGCGTATTAATTGATGATTTAATTACCAAAGATGCCCGAGAACCCTATCGAATGTTTACCTCAAGAGCAGAATATCGCCTTCTCCTCCGCGAGGATAATGCTGATTTTCGTTTAATGGACCAAGGATATCGGATTGGTTTGGTGTCACAGGGAGCATTTGACACATTTCAACGAAAAAGGGAAAAGATCGAACGCGAGATATGTCGCCTTCAAACTACCGCCCCAAAATCATCCGGCTTAGAAGTTGAGGAACCGATTCCGTTGGAAAGGATGGGACCAAATCCATCGCTTGCACAGCTTTTACGTAGGCCAGAGGTTTCGTATCATCATTTGGCTCAATTTTTAAACGGAACGCAAGAGCATGACTATGAAGTAGTCGAAGCTGTTGAAATAACGATAAAATATGAGGGGTATATTCAGCGGCAGGAACAAATCATAGGGCAATTTAAAAAACTTGAACATCGCCGGGTTCCTGATGATTTTAATTATGATGGGATAAAGGGATTTTCACTTGAAGTGGCTGAAAAATTAAAAAAAATTCGTCCTTCGTCTATAGGTCAAGCCTCAAGAATCGCGGGAATTACCCCTGCTGCGATTTCGCTACTCCTTGTTGCCGTAGAAAAGCATAAAAAAAGCCAGTTAGTAACATTGCCTCACGCATCATTTTCCAGTTGCGTGCCTTGAATTATCCTTAATATTATTCAGTGGCCATTTGCGGCACCTTAGGGTCTTTTAAAACGGATGTTCCACGTGGAACAAAGCAATCAATCAATTAATTTCATAGATAGTTTTCTCCATGGCGCACATAAACTGGGATTTTCATTCTCTGAGGAAGTTCTTGAAAAGTTTGCCATGTATTATGATGAATTGTGCCGTTGGGACTGTTCAATTAATTTGACTGGTTTACGTACAGACAAAGAACGGACTGTGCTGCTGTTTGTGGATTCACTGGCTGGATATTTGGCTCTTTCAGACAAACCTGACGCGTTGATTGTTGATATTGGGACAGGCGGTGGTTTTCCTGGTATACCTCTCAAGTTAGCCTTCCCCCCTCTTAATGTTTTGTTAATGGAACCCAGGGCTAATAAAACCGCTTTTCTCCATAACATCATTGGAAAACTTGAATTGACCCGAATCAAAGTCATTCAAAGCCGGTTGGAAGACTTTCATTTGATGGCATCGGATGAAGAAAAGTGCGACGTGGCTTTGTGCAAAGGGGTGAATATAGAACACATCTCGCCATTTATTAACCATATTTTGAAAAAAAATGGGAAACTAGTTGTATTTCGATCAAAAAATATTGACAATCATCATCAACTCAAAGGCATGGAAGTGTGCGAAGAAATATCCTATGAATTACCATTTGGGTATGGGAATCGTGTCTTGTTAATTTTAAAACACGAATCATGAGCGGGTGATTGACGTGTTCCACGTGGAACTAACGCTACGACGTTCTATCGAATTCTCTTGAAACACATCATTGCTATCGCGAATCAAAAGGGAGGGGTTGGAAAAACAACCACGTCGATTAATCTTTGTGCAGCGTTGGCGATATCGGGAAAATCCGTCTTGTTGATTGATTTGGATCCACAGGCCAATGCGACGAGTGGATTAAATATTGAACCTAAAAGCGCGACTATTTATGAATGTTTAATGGATAGACGCTTTGTTGAAGGAGTAATTTCACCTACATGTATGTACGGATTAGATATTGTGGCGTCCAAAGGCGATTTGGTAGGTGCAGAGATCGAATTGTCCAATATCCCTGATCGGCAATCCGTTCTGAAAAATGTGTTGGACGGAGTTAAGAACTATGATTTTGTCATTATTGATTGTCCTCCGGCTTTTGGGCTTTTAACGATCAATGCCCTTGTCGCGGCCTCGGGACTTATTATCCCGGTCCAGTGTGAATATTATGCGATGGAAGGGTTGGGTCGATTATTGGGGAATGTCGAAAGGATTCGAGAGTCATTTAATCCCGATCTGGCTATTCAAGGCATTGTGTTGACGATGTATGATTCAAGAATTAATCTCTCGCGACAGGTTCAAGATGAAATTCGGGGATTTTTTAAAGAAAAAGTCTTCCAGACTGTCATCCCCCGAAATGTGGCTTTGGCAGAAGCGCCAAGCCATGGGAAACCGGTCCTTTCCTATAATTCCGCGTCCAGTGGAGCGAAAGCGTATCTAGACCTAGCCAAGGAGATATTGACCAATGGAAAAGAAAGCATTGGGTAAAGGGCTTCAGGCCCTGCTTCCCGAGAAAAAGACTTTGGTCTGGAAGGTGGAGCAGGATGGCCAAGCGGTCTCCATGATCTCGCTGGACCAGATTCTCCCTAATCGCTATCAGCCCAGGACCACATTTGCGGAGGCCGAATTAGAAGAGTTAGCGCAATCCGTCAAAGAACATGGAGTTCTGCAACCGATTGTTGTCCGGCGCAAAGGCGATGGCATGTACGAGCTTATTGCAGGAGAACGTCGATTTCGAGCGGCAAAAATTTCCGGTATGACAGCCATTCCTGCCCTGGTCAGGAATTCCAATGACGAAAAGGCCTTAGCCATCTCGCTCGTAGAAAATATCCAGCGTCAGAACCTCAATCCTATGGAGGAAGCAAAGGCCTATTCCCGGTTGATGGGGGAATTTGGCTTGACTCAGGACCTTGTTTCCCGCTCGGTAGGAAAAGATCGATCCTCCATCGCCAATATTGTGCGCCTGCTCTCGCTTCCCAAGGATGTCCAGCAATTTATTGAGTCCGGGGCCATTAGTTTAGGCCACGCCAAGGTGTTAGCGGGCTTGTCGACGGCAGACGCGCAACTCCAACTCGCACAAAAAATTGTTTCGGAACAACTCTCCGTTCGGCAAATCGAGCAGATGATATCAGGCCAAAAAAAAGATCGGGGGATCAGATCAATAAAAGAGGAGCCCCATAGATTTCGCAACCTGGAAGAGCAATTTCGAAAACGATTGGGCACCAAAGTGCAGGTAAAGGCGGGAGCCAGGGGAGGTCAGTTAATTATCCATTATTTTTCCGATGACGAACTGGATCGGATCACATCGATGATTCTGGAATAGAATTTGAATGCTTATGGGATGACGCATGCGCCGCATGGGCTCTCCTTAAGATGTCAAAAGATCATGATGATGGGAAATGAAAAAAAAATTCATACCGTTTACCTATCGCTGGTATGAAGTAACTGGAGCGGACAGTCATCGAAAAGGGAGGGGGCCATGTTTTTTAAACAAAATGCAGAAAACAGTGAGAATAAACCGGAATTGAGTCAGGTTCCTAATGAACCAGCGGTTGTACCCAGTCAGGTGACTTCAGAAAGCCAACCGGAATCAGGCGATATCATCGCTTTTGTTGGAGAAGAGGTCACATTTAAGGGAATAATACGTTATCAGGGGACGGTTCGAGTGGATGGCCGTCTTGAGGGGGAAATTTATACGGAAGGGAATTTAATCATTGGGCAAAAAGCGGTCATCACAGCCAAGATTCATGCTGGAACAATTATGTGTCAGGGGCAAATCGCGGGGGAGGTTGAAGCCAAGCACCTGGTTAAGTTGTTAAGCCCGGCCGTCTTCGATGGGACAATAACCACTCCCCTCTTATCGATGGACGAGGGGGTGAGGTTTAATGGAACCTGCAATATGTCCAATAGCAATGAGCGAAAAGGACGAGAGACCAAACTGGTAGTTTCGGTTGAAGAAACTGTGAAAGTCAGATAATACCAAGCCACGTTCTACACAGAGTTTACGGGGCCGGTTCCCGGATGGACACGGGGATTCTGGTTTGCCACCGAGAGCTCTATCTGGATGAGAGGAGGAATGATGTATGTGGGGTGAAAAAGAAAAGAGGAAGGAATCAGGTTTTGGGCAGGAATTTTACACTTTTCTGGGTAAAGGAGTTGATTTTAAGGGCATTTTAAGGGCAAAGCTCAATTTGAGGGCACGGTGCGGGTGGACGGTAATTTTGAAGGTGAAATCGCGATTGATGATACCCTTATCATCGGAGAGACTGCCGTGATCAAAGGGACGATCACAGGCGGGACTATTGTGAGCAGCGGTCGAATTGAGGGCGTGATCACCGCGAATAAAAAAATACAGCTCCTTAAGCCTGCGGTCCTCATCGGTGATGTCCATACTCCCACCTTTGCCATGGAAGAAGGCGTCTATTTCCAAGGGGAGTGCGATATGGGTGCCGCTCCAAATTTAGAAATGGATATCGACGAGCGGACATTCACCAATGGGCAAGCCAAGACTCAAAAGCTTGAAACCGAGTCCTTGAGCCTCTAATGCCGGTGTCAGACCCCAAAAAAGTTGTGTTGGGTATGAGTGGGGGGGTGGATAGCTCCGTTGCCGCCAAATTACTGAAGGAGCAGGGCTATGAGGTCATTGGAGTCACGCTGAAAGTCTGGGAGGAAGAAGACGAAACAACCGTTTCCAAGCGATGGCAGGAACGAGGATGTTGTAAAGTTGGAATCGCCAGACATGTCGCGGAATTGCTGGGCATCTCCCACCAGATCATTGATACCCGCGAACGCTTTCAACAGGGGGTGATTGAGGACTTCATTGGAGGCTATCTCCAGGGCACCACTCCTAATCCCTGTGTTCGCTGCAATGAACGTGTGAAGTTCGGGGGCCTCTTTCAATTGGCGGATGAACTCGGAGCTGACTATGTCGCAACTGGCCACTATGCCAACATCCGGCATGACGAACAGGGAACCCCCTTCCTGGCTCGTGGCCAGGACGCCAAAAAAGACCAATCATATTTTTTATATCGTATGCCAGCCAGATGGCTCTCGAAAATGATATTTCCTCTTGGGGCCATGGAAAAGTCACAGGTCTGGACAGAAGCGGGGGGCATGGGCCTCCCGGTCGAGGAACTCAAGGAAAGTCAGGAAATTTGCTTTGTCACCCAAGGGGACTACCGAAAATTCATCAAAGACCATGCTCCGCAGGCGGCGAATCCTGGGAACTTTGTGGATGGTGAGGGCCATGAACTCGGGCAGCACGAAGGCGTGGCCTTTTATACCCCCGGCCAGCGGAAAGGGTTGGGAATCGCCACAGGCAATCGCCTCTATGTACAGCGTGTGGTTCCTGATCTGAACTTAGTGGTGTTGGGTCCTCCAGAAGGTTTGGATACAGAAACCTGTCAGGTGGCCGATCTCAATATCTTTTCTCGAGAAAATTTAGTAGAGGGCCAACTCATCGACGTAAAATTTCGATATAGCTCGCCCGCAGTTTCGGCAACACTTCATTGGGATAGCGCAAATTCCATGAGCCTAACGTTTGAAACTGCGGTTCGAGCCTTAAGCCCTGGGCAATCAGCCGTTTTCTATCAACACGATCGGGTCCTAGGTGGCGGCATTATTCAGATACCAAAGGGTCCTGCCCAAAGTTCTCAGCCCCCAGCCACTGGCGAGGATTCTCAATTAGAATCCGTCATCCGCTAATCATCGCAGCACCAATCATTTCTCTCTCGCGCTTTTTTCCGCCTGACTCTTTGCCCGCACACCGTCTCCTGGCATGTTCCCTCGCCTGACCTTTCTTCTTAAAACTCGGACTATACTCGGACTTTTTTCTCCTCTTACTCCTACCCTTTTTTTGGTTGAAAATAACTCAAAACAGCGACACAGATCTTGGGAAGGATGCAGAAACCCACAGACTTTTTGGATTGCAACTGTTAGGGGGGGCGGGTTTGCAGGGTTAGGAAGGATCCTAGCGAAGCATTGCGGGGGAGCGGGAGAGCCAAGGCGGCTCTCCCGCTTCTATTATTTATGGCCTCAATCTGGCCTACAACTTGAGTTACTTGTAAAAATCAACCTCAACCGCGTCAATTCGAGCCTGATTTCCGGGGGCTTCGTCTATCCAGAAATAAAACCAATGGGCACGCTGGACGAGATAGTGGATTTGCACAAAATGGGTTTCTTCCCCCGCCGGGCGGCTCGAAAAATCCGGGTAATGGAGAATGGGCCCCGTAGAAGGAACACGGACATGGGCCCTGGCGGGCGTGCCTTCTACATCGACGATGTAATAACCTGTTTGGGGAGCTTGAAAACGAAAAGGGATATAGTTTTTACCAATACCTGTCACATTACTTGGCCTCGGCCAAGTCGTGTATAAATAATAAAGACCACCACTGGTCATTCCCCCATAATCTCTCATCTCTAATAAATGCGGGGAGGTAACGATGTAATAAGGAGCCTCGGCTCTAATGGGAAACCCTGGAGGGGGGCGGTCTGGGCTTCGGCCACCGAGACTGAAAAGGGGTTGAGCCATGAAAACAGGGAGGAAGAGGGTTCTGGTTGAAGCTCACTTCTTGGCCCTTTGGGATTTTTGGCTTTAGGCGGGTGCGGGGTTTTATGGATCTGGTCTTCAGGAGAACCCGGTATGACGGCAGGGATGGGTTGAGGACGCTTTCCTTTGTTCGCGGCTTCCAAAGAAACTCGACATTGAGGATCCCGAGCACACACATCCAACTTTTGCTGTATGGTTAATCGATTTTTCTTGCCAGGCTTTTTAGGGGGAACGTGAATGGCATGATTCTTCTGTTCTTGAGGCGACATGGCGATTTTCACTTCCGCCGCGGAAAGCAGAGAATCGTGTGTCGGTAATTCCCCGGCTTGAACGACACCTGTGCCAGGGGCCAAAAGCGCCAAGGCAAGCAAGACTGTGAACAGCCCAAACGACCGCACGCTAGTGTGATGTAGGCACCATGAGATACTCCTTTCTTTAAGGATGGTAAAAGGAAGACGAAACTTTACTATCGTTTGGTAAGTCGAATCTAGCTTCGGAAAGGTTCAAAGGAAATTTTTATTTAGGGAAAATATTGAATTGGTCAGATGTTCGTGATTTCTGTAACAGAGAGCCTCAAAATAAAGAACAAGGCTTCCTACGGTTGACAGGCTGTAGCGCCCATGCTACTTTTTCACGCTTAACACACGCCCAATTCCATTCAACACGTGGCTGCCTGGATTCTCTGTAAACCGTGAACAAAAGCATCATCGGGCGCCGGTATGCATCGGCGCTTTTCCAGTTGCTCGATCAATCGGGTATCGAACCCGCACGAAATGCCTTAGGCGCGTTGCAACAAGGCCTGGAGGGAGCCCCTGCCTTGAAACACGTTCTCGCTTCTCCTGTCTTTAATTTTGAGGAAAAGCAGGCTGTTCTGAATGAATTAAGTCAACGGATGCAAGCCCCTCCGGTCATGCGGGATTTTCTCACTCAACTATTGAAAAAAAATCGGGCCATTTTGCTTCCAGAGATTTCCGAGGCCTTTGCGGAATTGGCTGATCAACAACAGGGTATTCAACAAGTCTGGGTTGGCTCAGCCAAGCCGCTTGAATCGGCCGAGAAGGAGCAGATCAAACATGAATTGACTCAGAATCTGCACCACGGAGTCGAAGTGGCATTTGAGGTTGATCCCCATCTCATTGCGGGATTGAAAATAAAAATTGGCAGCCGGGTCTTTGATAATACCGTGCTGGGTCGACTCACCAGCATGCATGCTCAGTTGACGAAGGGATAATCCATGCAGATCAAAGCAGAAGAAATCAGCTCCATTATTAAGGAAAAAATCAAAGGATTTGACCAGCGGGTTGATGTCAAGGAAATGGGCTACGTCATCCAGGTGGGTGATAATATTGCCAAAGTCTATGGGTTGGAAGGGGCGATGGCCGGAGAGTTGTTGGAGTTTCCTGGCGGGGTGTATGGAGTGGCTTTGAACCTGGAAGAAGATAGTGTCGGGGCAGTGCTCTTGGGTGAGGATACGGGAATTCGTGAAGGAGATCCTGTGAAACGCACCGGCCGGATTGCCGAAGTACCGGTTGGTGAAGCGCTGGTCGGTCGGGTCGTCGATGCCATTGGGAAGCCCATTGATGGGAAGGGGCCGATCAATACCACGGAGACGCGGCTCATTGAAATTCGGGCACCGGGTGTGGTGGACCGGCAATCAGTAGGAGAACCGCTTCAAACTGGACTCAAGGCCATTGATGCCATGATTCCGGTCGGTCGAGGCCAACGGGAGTTAATTATTGGAGACCGCCAGACCGGGAAAACCGCTATTGCGGTTGACACCATCATCAATCAAAAAGGTCTGGGTGTGTATTGTTTTTATGTGGCCATTGGGCAAAAACGATCGACGGTGGCTCGAGTGGTGAAAACCCTGGAAGACCATGGGGCGATGGAGTTCACCACGGTGGTGTCCGCCACGGCCAGTGATTCGGCTTCGCTGCAATTTTTCGCGCCGTATGCCGGGGTCACCATGGGCGAATATTTCCGGGACAACGGGAAGCATGCGCTGATCGTCTATGATGACTTATCCAAGCATGCGACGGCCTATCGTCAGCTCTCTCTTTTACTTCGTCGGCCTCCTGGACGTGAAGCCTATCCGGGTGACGTGTTCTTTTTGCATTCACGTTTGTTGGAGCGGGCTGCCAAAATGAGTGATGAAAAAGGCGCCGGGAGTTTAACGGCCCTCCCCATTATTGAAACGCAAGCGGGTGACGTGTCCGCCTATATTCCCACGAACGTCATCTCGATTACCGATGGACAGATTTATTTAGCAGCAGACCTGTTTTATTCGGGCATTCGGCCGGCGATTAACGTCGGGTTATCGGTTTCCCGGGTTGGAGGTGCCGCGCAAATTAAAACGATGAAGCAGGTGGCTGGAACCCTCCGGCTCGATTTAGCGCAATATCGGGAAATGGCCGCCTTCTCGCAATTCGGCAGTGAACTGGATAAAGCGACGCAAGCCCAATTAGCACGAGGTGCGCGCATGGTCGAGCTGCTTAAACAGGAACAGTACAAACCCCTGTCGGTGGCAGATCAAGTGTTGTCAATTTTTGCGGGGGTGAACGGGTTTCTCGATAATGTTCCCGTGAACAAAATACGGGAGTTTGAACAAAGACTGTTAGCCTTTATTAAAGAGAAACACCCCGGTATTCGGGAAGACATCGTGACCAAGAAAAAAATCGATGATGAATTCGGGGGAAAGTTAAAACACATCATTTTGGAATTTAAACAGTCCAAAGGCTACGACCAAACCGCGTAAATTTTTTCACCATGGCAAGTCTTCAAAGTCTTCGACGAAAAATTGCGTCCGTTAAAAACACGCAGAAAATAACCAAAGCCATGAAAATGGTGTCAGCGGCCAAATTGAAACGCGCGCAGGATCGTATTTTAGCGGCGAGGCCCTATGCACATCAGTTGCGAGAAGTCATGGGGAACCTGAGCGAACGGGTGAACCGTGCCTCTCATCCTCTCCTGCACCGGCGTGACGGGAATACGATCGAACTGCTGGTGGTAACAAGCGACCGCGGACTTTGCGGGGCCTTTAATACGAATATTCTGCGGCAGGCCGTGGAATTTTTAGAGGAGGGTGGTCACAAGCGACCGCGGACTTTGCGGGGCCTTTAATACGAATATTCTGCGGCAGGCCGTGGAATTTTTAGAGGAGCAGACCAGACAGGGGAAACAGGTCTCGGTCAGTTTGGCTGGGAGGAAATCTATGGATTTTTTCCGGCGACGCAATTGGAAGATTCGTCAGCAATGGGGAGGCGTCTTCGATCGGCTCAGTTTTGAACATGCCCTGGATATCGGGCAAAACATTGTTTCCCAATACCATGAAGGGACCTTCGATCAACTGTATGTGGTCTATAACGAATTTAAATCGGTCATGCAGCAGCAGGTGATCGTTGAAAAACTGCTCCCGATCGAATCTGTCCAAGAACCTGGTGGAAGGGAAAAGCCTGCGACGGCTGGGGGCTATCTGTATGAACCCGATGAAAATGAATTGCTGGCAACGTTATTGCCGAAACATTTTGAAATACAGACCTATCGGGTCTTATTAGAGTCGGCGGCCGCGGAACAGGCCGCACGGATGACAGCCATGGATGGGGCCACGCGGAATGCCGGGGAATTAATCAAAAAGGTGACCCTCTTCTATAACAAAACGCGCCAGGCTGCGATTACCAAAGAGTTGATGGATATTGTGGGAGGCGCAGAAGCCCTGAAATAAATCGAAGGTTGATCATGGCCGGCCACGATTCACCGTGTGCCGTTCACCAATCTTTTTCAACCAAGGAGTCTATGGTGGGTACGGATGTCGAAAATGGAAAAGTTATTCAGGTCATTGGTCCGGTGGTGGACGTTGAGTTCCCTCCGGGAAAACTCCCCTATATTTTTAATGCATTAACGATCACCCATAGCGCGGGAGATCAAAGCGGGCAGTCAGACATCCAGGTCACCATGGAAGTAGCCCAGCACCTTGGAGAAAACCGGGTGAGAGCGGTCGCCATGTCCTCGACCGATGGGTTGGTCCGTGGTTTAGAAGTGAAAGATACCGGTGCCCCGATTTCTGTTCCCGTTGGACGGGAAACGCTGGGACGGGTGGTCAATGTCTTGGGTGAGCCTGTCGATGGCTTCGGTGCCGTTCAAACGCAAAAACGGTGGTCCATTCATCGTCCGGCCCCTGCATTGGAAGACCAGGAAACCAGAACGGAAATATTGGAAACCGGCATTAAGGTTGTTGATCTTTTGGAGCCCTATGCCAAAGGGGGCAAGGTCGGATTGTTCGGTGGAGCCGGGGTAGGAAAAACCGTCATCATCATGGAACTCATCAATAACATCGCCTTACATCATGGCGGGTTCTCGGTGTTCGCCGGTGTCGGTGAGCGGACCCGTGAAGGCAATGACCTCTGGCATGAAATGCAGGAGTCTAAGGTCATTGATCCCAAAGATTTCACCAAATCAAAAGCCTCGTTGGTCTATGGTCAAATGAATGAGCCTCCAGGGGCACGTCTCCGCGTGGGGCTGACCGGACTGACCATTGCCGAATATTTCCGTGATGAGGAGCATCAGGACGTGCTGCTCTTTATCGACAACATCTTCCGGTTTACTCAAGCAGGCTCCGAGGTGTCCGCATTGCTCGGTCGAATGCCATCAGCCGTGGGGTATCAACCGACGTTGGGCACGGAGATGGGGACCTTGCAAGAACGGATCACGTCGACCAAGAAGGGATCCATCACGTCGGTCCAGGCGATTTATGTGCCCGCTGACGACCTGACCGACCCGGCTCCGGCTACGGCGTTTGCGCATTTGGATGCCACCACCGTGTTGTCACGGCAATTGGCCGAGTTGGGCATCTATCCAGCGGTCGATCCTTTGGATTCGACTTCCAGAATTTTGGATCCTCATATTCTGGGTGAGGAGCATTACCAGGTGGTGCAACGGGTGCAAGGCACGTTGCAGCGTTACAAAGATCTCCAGGATATTATCGCCATCTTGGGGATGGACGAATTGTCGGAAGACGACAAGCAGACAGTGGCCAGGGCCAGGAAACTCCAACGGTTTCTCTCTCAACCGTTCCATGTGGCGGAAGCCTTTACGGGATCCCCTGGGAAATACGTCAAGCTCGTCGATACCGTTCGAAGCTTTAAAGAAATCGTGGATGGCAAATATGATGATCTGCCCGAGCAGGCCTTCTATATGGTTGGACCGATTGAAGAAGCCATCGAAAAAGCGGAAAAACTCGGATATAAACGCTAATGGCTGGATCTGCTGCGACAGAGTCGTCAGGAAAGATTCTCTTGGAGGTGGTGACGCCCGATCACCGCTTGCTCAGTAAAGCCGTCGATTATGTGTCGGCTCCTGGAAGTGAGGGCGATTTCGGGGTGCTGCCCGGCCATTGTCATTTTTTGACCACCTTGCGGATTGGCGAACTGCACTATCGTGTGGGTGAACAGACCGAATATATGGCTGTCCTTTGGGGATTTGCCGAAGTCACGCCCACGAAAGTGACGATTCTGGCGGAAATTGCGGAAAAAGCCGAAGACATCAATGTGGAACGAGCCCAGGATGCCGTTCGAAAAGCGGAAGAACGTCTGGAGCGAGGCGGATTACCCTCGGAAGTGGAAGAAGCCCGTGTCAGTTTGGAAAAAGCCCGCCTTCGGCAAAAAATTGCCGGCCGCCATCGCCAACAAGGCGGTTCCCGTCTATCATAGCGGGGACTGTTGAATTATTGTATTTTTTTGCTTGTTGATCCGCAGGTGGATATCCGAGATCCAGACGAATAAAACTTAGGGGAGTGTTCAAAAAGGCGCGTCCAGCAAGGCCGCAGCCACTTGGACGGGCGGAGCGTACGAGGGAGTACGTGAGTACGGCCAAGGGGCGAGAACGCCGCTGGCGGCATTTTTCAACACTCTCTAGAGTTGATTGACCACCCTTTGCTGTTGTGCCATCCATGCCGCATGTCGCCACGCGGACGGAGTTCATCGTCACCACCGGTGAATCGCCCAAGCGCCTCGATCATTTTCTCGCCAACCGCGAACCCTATTTTTCCCGAACAGCCCTCCAACGATTAATTGAAGACGGGCATATCACCGTCGGTGGTCAGGTGGTGAAACCCAGCCACAAGGTCAGGCCCGGCGATCGCATTGTGCTGGTGGTTCCTCGTCCCGAGCCCATTGAGATCAGTCCTGAATCGATTCCTCTTGCCATTGTGTATGAAGATGAATCGCTTCTGGTCCTCAACAAACCGGCAGGCCTCGTGGTCCATCCCGCCCCAGGCCATTGGACCGGAACGTTAGTCAATGCGCTCTTGCATCACATGCAAAGCGGGGAAGGGCACCTTTCATCCATTGGAGGAAAAGAACGTCCGGGATTGGTGCACCGCCTGGACAAGGAAACGACCGGGATTCTCGTCGTGGCCAAAACTGATCAGGCTCACCGGTCATTGGCCGGGCAATTCAAAGCCCATTCAATCACCAGGATCTATGAGGCGCTCGTGTGGGGAGGCCCCAAAACACGGGAAGGCCGGATTGAGATATCGATCGGGCGAGATACCAAAGATCGGAAAACATTTTCCGCCCGCACAACCAATCCCAGGGAATCTTTGACCAGCTATCGGGTGAAGGAGCGGTTTGGGGTAGTGGCCGCACATCTGGAGTTATTCCCTGGCACAGGCCGCACACATCAGCTTCGAGTCCATCTCAAGGCCATCGGATGTCCCATTTTGGGCGACCAAACCTACGGAGGGAAAAAAGTCATGAGTGTTGAAGGGACGGCCATTCCCCGCGTGATGTTACATGCCAGAGTGCTCGGCTTCGTGCATCCCGTCTCCAACGACAGGTTGACCTTTTCCGCGGAGTTGCCGGAAGATATGGAGGCTGTGCGGAATGTGTTGAAGGGCAAGGCAGGCGCCTTATCGTCTTGACAGCCAACCACGCGCTTGGAGTAGATTCGGACTTATAGGCTATTGAATCATTCAAAAATTTATAGTTGGAAGTTTATCCCATTTGAGTCTTAATTTCCTTGCTTTTCACTTCTCCCTTTTACCTTTTTACTTGTTTTCTACACAGTTGCATTTATGACCAAAGAGCCAAAGCTAGAACCGGGGCAAGTGGTTGATTCGTTAGGGGAACTGATTGCCGGTCTGGCGGCGTTTGCCGCCAAGGTCCCGGCCAAATCCATGCTGGCTTTGTCCGGAGGCCTTCGTCCGACCCCGGAGGCAGTCGAGGCTTATGAAAATACGGTCTATCGATTTCGTGACCGGGTCGGAGTCACGTATAAATCTCTCCCGCCGTTATTTGTAGAATCCTTAGAAGCGTTTGAGGCCGGAAAAGTATTTGACGCCGTTCCTCCCCTGTTGCAATGTGTCGAACAGTTGGTGGAATTGCACAATCAAGAAACGATTAAATTTACTCCCCCCCAGCAACAATGTCTTCGTGACTATCATCGCCGCTTAGAAAAACTTATTCCAGAAGCCACCCAATCCGAAATAGATCTCCCAGCTCCCGAAACCTATTAACCATACCTCTTGTCGGAAATGAAGAGAAACTTTTCCTGGTGAAACCGCTTATATGGTTTCCGGCATTGAATTGACAAATCTCCTCCGTCATCCCCGCAATTGGTTAGCGGGTACCCATCCTAAAAGTGGAAAAAAGATAAATGGTTGTCTAAGTCTGCAGAGTGTTTTTTGGAGTCGCGAAGGTAAGGAGGAAAATTAATTCCAGGTTTCAAGAGGAAGATCCTGAAGCATGGTTCGAAGGATAAGCTGTTCCCCCACCGAAGAGGGAGGATTTATCACTCTCCACGTCTTTCCTTTATCCCGCAACCCTTCTCCAATCAGCGCAAGCTGATGGGTCGCGGCCGCATCCAACAGAATGGCCCGACTCAGGTTACACAGAAATGTCTTGAATCCTAAATGGTAAGAACGAAAGACCGACAAACTCAATTCCTTGGCAGCCTGGGCATGAAATTGGCCTTGCACATGAAACATCAAAGTGTCAGGCGACAGTTGTTCGGTGCGTATCATGGTGACCCCCTGCTTTCAAATTGTGGAGAATCTTCTTTTCTCCCCATTCGAACCCAACGGGACTTCTGGGACAATTACCCAGATCAGGGAGCCACATGAGAAACCGCTTCTCCAAAAGCGTTTCCTGCATTGAGTGGTTATAGGAAACGACTTTACCACGAATGGTCAAAAAATGTTCCTGAATACTCAGGGCGATTATCTTTTTCAAGGAAAATTAGGGAAAATGCCTTTCTTCTTATACTCGCGTAATTTCAAAGACTTGTATAAACAACATAAATTCTGACAAGCCTCGTGATGCTTTCCGCCCGGTAAACTCCTATCGATTGCTAATCCTGGTTCCAAGCCATTTTAACCCCGTTGCCTTGGATGACACCCTTGTTTCATGATTCAAATTGGAAAGAAAAATATCTAATATTATAGAGGACTCGATGCTTTGAACCAGGGAAAATT
>WHTE01000089.1 GCA_009377845.1 Nitrospirales bacterium
CATTTGTTCGTGAAGAGCCTCCATCTTTTGGTGTTTTTCCTCAATGATGGGGAGGATCTTGTCCTGTTGCTCCTGCGTGAGCGACAGCTTCTTCGTTAATTTCTCCAGGGAAGACTTGGGATCGTGTCTGTATCCTTTGCCACCCTCGTCTGCCCAGGCTACCGCGCCAGACAGACTCAGTGCGACGGTCAGCATGCAAAGCCCCAGTATGCGTGACAGCGTCTTCATCTCAATCTTCATTGTGTGTTGGCTTGTGTGGTTCATTTCTCGCTCCTTTGTGAAAACGGATTGTTAAAAAGGGTTAATTCGACAATATATCAAATGACAGAGTGCCGCTGCTTTTTTGTGGGTATGGTATGGCCTGGAGAGGGATATCAAGGATGAGAGAAAGTATTGTGATGGTTCTTTTCCGATGGTGCCTCGCAGGGGGGATTTTTCTGACCGCTTGGGATCCTCGGGATGGAACCAGGGCTAAATGTTAAATATATCGCTGGCAGCTCGGGCTTTGACACGTGCAGGGGAGTTTCCCGTCGTGATGGGAGTCGCGATAGTCGAGCGTTAGTTCTGTGCCTGTCTCGATAGAGTGGAGTGCGTAAAACTCTGCCCGTTCTCCTAGAATTCTGTGGAAAGCATTTGGTGCGCACGAGTGGTTGATGAACTGGGATCCTGTCGTCTCTTTGTCTGCATCGATTGACTTTCCATTATGCACTTCGAGAATGACAAACCACTTTTGGGTTTTGGCGCGCTTCCGCCCTACTCGTTGCGTATAGAGTTCCCCTTCGTATTGGCCTATTTTTGTCGTGGTCGCAACGTGACTGTGGTGAATAAGCCACGGCCCTCAATGGCACTGGGTTTCACTTCCATCGAAACCGGCTATTTTTTTATGGTTGAATGTCGGCGAGTGTTTTAGAGGCATAAACCAGGTTGTAGCACTCAGTCGGTCAGGCGTGGATGAGGAGGCGTGTAGGGCATGTGAAAGGATGGAAAAATCTCTTCAGGACCGTGTTTGTTGAGCCTTAATCTCCGCCTTGAAACGCGTCTTCATCAAATTCAGGAATGGCATGTTCTTCTTCAATCCCCAATCCCCCCTGGAATGATTCCCGAATGGCAAGAATTTGCCGGTGAGTGGTCGTGTTTTCGATCTCCTTGCCAAAACGATCAAGAAACCGATCGCATAATTCCAACCCGTGTTGAAAATATCGGGCCAAAGGTCCTTCCGTGACTTGCTGCCAGGTGATGTAAATCAGGAATTCCTGAAGGTGTTGAGCCTGCGGGAGCTGTGCTCCCAATTGCTGAAGGGTATCAAAGGCTCGCTTGGCTTCCTGCCCTTGATTCGTGGAAAAGATCTCCTCTGCTTCGAATATGTCCGATTGAAGATTCCCCAGTTCTCCTTGTTCCTCAGCGTGGTGGAGAGCCTGGTGAGCGGCGATGGCTGGATCAAAATTCATGAGTGTCTTTCCGCGTCGAGTCCGGTTGATTGTTTGCGTAGTTTAAATCGGAAAGGATATTTTACCGCACCGGTTTTTTTCGGGGAAGGGAGGCAAAGGATTGCTGTAAAAATTTTCCAAGCCCATCCAACGTTGCGTGAAAAAGATCCAACCCTTTCCAGGTTTTCATGTTGAGTGCCCGGTGTTTCTCCGCCCACTCAAAGGCGACCGGGAGAGGCATGAGCCGGACGGGCCCGTCTGTCAGGTCTGCCCACACAATACTCAAGACGGTGCCTGCCCGGAGAGGAATAGGAAGTTCCTGAACATGATTCTTTTCCGTGTCCTGGCACCACTCCGCCGGAGTGTCGACCAGATATTCCCGGCAGGCGGCGGGACGGTGTTCATAAATGGAACAGGCATCGTTTTCCAAAAAAATACACGGAAGTCGTAATGCATAATAGGCTCGATTGATCGGGTCTACGTCCGAATCGGATTTCTGGCTGGGAGATTCGGCCCATTCCTGAAGCACGGGAAGCAGCCCCGCTGCTTGGAGCCGTTCCCTGGTTTCCGTTAACCGCTGTTCGATTCGCGTGCGGTGGTCCTGTGGCAAGTCTTCCAACATTTTTGCAAGCGCAAAGGCTTCGGGTGGAGAGACCGGAACCATGATGCGCTAGCAGCAGGCTGCACAACCCTTTTGGCAGGAAATCTTCTTGCCGGATTGCAGAGTTGTGGACACTTCCAGTGCTTGGGCCTGTTCGCCAAGGGATCGCACCACCGGCACAAGGTCGGTAATCGGGATGAATCCGGTAGGGACATCCATCCGGGCCTGTAATTTTCCCGAAGTGGTATTGATAGAGAGATTGAGATGTTCGGTAGGTGGCGTCATGTCACGTATGCCTTCGCCATCAGGGTTCGTGTCAGTCTTGCTTGGAGTTTTGGTACAGTGATGATCAATTGTCCGGAAATCGTTCGATGGTCAACCTCGTCTGAAGGGTCAATGTTGTTCATTCTCCAGGTGAGTCCTAAATGGACTCTACCATGTATCGTCATCATATGAATTGTAAGTCGGAAGTATAGGGTCATGTCTACCCCACAATTCAGTCAGGACCGGAATGACTGGACAAATTTTTGTTCGGCCCGGCTGGAGTATTTGACGGCTCTCGCGGAGATCGTGGAACAGAGTTTTATTCGACGGGATACGGCGCATCCGGCGTTCTGCGGGTGTATCGATTGGCATTCTAGCGTTCATGGCGCCTACGCCTTGTTAACTGCAGCACGGCTGACGGGACAAACCCGGTGGGCCAGGGTTGTGGATACGGCGCTGGAGCCGGATGGCCTGGCTGCAGAGCTGGCGTCTCTCAGGCGAGGGGAACTACATCATGAGTTGCCTTACGGCTATGCCTGGTTTCTTAAGCTTGCCCTGGAGCGTGAACAAGGCTGGAGCAAATATGATCTCCTGCCGTTGGCCACTGAAATCGCCTCGCGTTTGGCCTATTGGGTCTTTTCCTTGTCGGATGAAGCGATTGTTCATCATGTGCAACGGCGGGAATACGGGAATCTCTCCTGGCCTCTTCTGAATTTATGGCATTGGGGGACTTGGAAACAGGATTCTGAACTGCTGGAACACCTGTCGCATTTTACCCAGGTTCGCCTGTTGCCACTTGATCAGGAATGTTCGGCTTCTCTTGACCGGGCGACGGATGAATTTTTTCCCGCAGCTCTTCAGCGATGCCGGGCACTGCTCACGATTCAGTCACCTGATCAATCAGCGAAATGGCTGGACTCCCATCAGCATGGTGACGGAGAACTTTTTCCATTGACCGTGTTCCCCACCAGTCATTCAGCCGGGTTGAACTTCAGTCGAAGCTGGAGCCTGTGGACTCTCTGGCAACACATGAAGGATTCCGCTTTCCGTGATGGATACTGCAACCATATTGTGACGCATATGGAAATGCCGCAGTACTGGCGAGATGACTATCGAAAGCACGGCCATTGGGTGCCTCAGTTCGGCATCTATGCGATCGCCTTAAGCATGGAGGACGACCCGATTTAACACTATTCGGAGAGTTATTGTTAATGGCGTGAAAATGGGATTATAGCCCCATACCAATTTTTGCCAGAGCCGATTCGGGAGAAATGAGATGTCGTTTTAATCCCAGGCTTTTGGCCTCCAATCCCATGGCGAGGCCCAGCAGTTGTGGAAGATGGAGGATCGGAAGATCAATAGTCGTGTGTGTCTGGCTGGCTGCTTTGGCCTGCATGCCGTCCAGGTTGAGATGACAGAGCGGGCAGGGGGTGACCATGATATCCGCGCCATGCGATCGGGCGTCGCGGGTATGGGTGGCGACCATCGTGAGCGAATTTTTTTCATTGATAGTCAGAATGGGAAACCCGCAGCAGCGTGTTTTGCCGGGAAAGTCCACGACTTCCGCCCCTAGGATTTCGATGATCCGTTCCAGTGATTTTCCCCGATCCGGATGTCGGTCGAATTCCAGCGCATCGGTCGGACGTTGAATGTAGCATCCATAAAAGGGCGCGGCGCGTATCCCCGATAACGGCATGGTGATGTGGCGGCGAAGTGAGTCTTCTCCCACGTCCTCCAATAAGATCCATAGAAAGTGTTTAATGCTCGTGGTGCCCCGGTACTCCAGTCCTTCCTCTTTCAAGAGAGCATTCACCTCCTGAAGATAATCCGCCCTGGTGGTGAGACGATGATTGGCTTGGCTCATCACGCCTTGGCACGTACTACAGATGGTCATGATGGGGAGGCCTTGTTGTTCAGCCAGGGCAAAGGTGCGAGCGTTCAGAACATCGCCCAGCCGCAGGTCTTTTTCCTGCAACACGCCTGCACCGGTGCAGGAGGCAGTCGTCATTTCCGCGAGTTGGATTCCGAGCCTGGGATAAACCTGCATGACGGATTGATAGAGTTCAGGGCATGCCCCTTTGGACACGCAGCCGGGGAAAAATGCGTATTTCATGGTTTGGTCCTTACCCGTTTGAACAAGCGTTGAATCTGTTGAATGCCTGGAACCGCGCGATGTAATGGGCCGGACAAGGGCACTTTGCCTTTGAGGAGGGATTGCGCCATCATGGGGATCATGCCCAATAATCGCCCCACATGTTTAAGTCCGAATGTTCGGACGGCCAGCATGGGTTCATCCAGCATGCCTTTGTGTTTGATGATGTCGGTAAACACTTCGGCATGCCGGGAACCGCAGGTGGAAGGAATTTTTTCAACCATCCCTTGGGCACGCAAAGACATGATGCGATCCATGGGGGCTACTCCTTTAGGACAGACCTGAATACATTCCATGCATCGCGTGCAATCCCACATGCCTCCGTACTGATTAAGAACCTCCAAGCGCTGTGATGTGGCCGCATCCCTGGGGTCGGCGACAAAGCGATAGGCTTTGGCGAGGGCAGCGGGGCCGATAAAGTTCTTGTCGACTTCCAAAACGGTGCAGTCGGACACGCATGCCCCGCACATGATGCAGCTCATGACACCGGATAAATGGGTCATTGATTCAGGTGGGGCGGTGTATTCCGTGGCCGGTGGCGGCCCTTGGGGTTGCAGCCAGGGTTGGACTTGCCGGATTTTACTCCAAAAGGGCGCCATGTCGGTGACAAGATCTTTGATGACCGGCATGTTATGCATGGGTTCAACCTGAATGGTCTCACCTTCCGATGCCACCGAGATCATTTTGGTTTTGCAGGCCAACGTGGCGTGCCCGTTAATGCGCATGCCGCATGATCCGCAAATCGCTCCGCGACAGGAACACCGGAGAGTCAACGAATCATCCACGGTTTCTCGAATTTTGATGAGTCCATCGAGCACACTGTCGGCTGGATCGACATCCAGATCGTATTCCTGATAGTACGAGGAGGGATGTTCGTGCTCGGGGTTGAAGCGGCGTATGCGAAGGGTGGTGTGCATCAGTGGGATGATTCCTCGTCTTTTTCTTACATTATACCTCCTTCAAGCCGTGTTTGGTCCCTCATGCGGAGCGCGACCGGTGCGGAAGGAGCGATTAAGTGTTCATCCCATCAATTAATTAATAGACGCGGATTTGGGGCTGCCATTGGGTGATCCGCACCGGCAAATACTCAACGTGTGGAGGACCATCGGGCGTATGATAGAGCAACACATGTTTCAGCCATTGTTCGTCGTCCCGATTAAGATAATCCGTCCGGAAGTGCGTCCCGCGGCTTTCTGTTCGAGTGAGCGCGCCCACAATGATAGTCTCCGCGCAGTCCAACATAAACCCCAGTTCCAGCGCTGCGACCAAGCCGGTATTAAACACCTGACCTTTATCTTGGATGGTGATGCCCGGCCAACGCGCCTTGAGATCGTTGATTCGGTGAGAGGCGGTCTCCAGGCCCTCTTGCTCACGAAACACCGACACATAGCGGTTCATGGTGGTGCCCATTTCCAGGCGAAGGGCCGCGGCCCGATCTCCTTGACCCTGCCGGGAGGCAATTGTCCGGACGAGTTGGCGATCCGGTTCGATGGCTGTGTCGGAGATAGGCAAGGTGGGAAGCGTCTTGGCATATTCGGCGGCACACGTTCCCGCCCGACGGCCGAACACCACCGTGTCCAAAAGAGAATTCGCGCCAAGCCGGTTGCCGCCATGCAAGCTGATGCAGGCCGTTTCTCCCGCTGCAAAAAGCCCCGGCAGGCCTTTCCATTGTCCCTGAACATCCCAACAACGGCCTTCGGTGTCGGTTTTAATGCCTCCCATTTGGTAATGCATTCCCGGCCGGATAGGCAACGGCTCTTCCGCTAAATCGACATTGGCAAACGTTTTCGCCTCCGCATAAATTTGCCCTAATCGCTCTTGAAGAATCTGCCGTCCCAAATGCCGGCAGTCAAGCAAGACGCAACCTTTGATGCCACGCCCTTCATTGATTTCGATTTGTTCAGCCCGGGAGACGACATCCCGCGAAGCTAGCTCCAGCATGTTGGGAGCATATCGTTCCATGAAGCGCTCGCTCTTGCTGTTGAGGAGATAGGCTCCTTCACCTCTGGCGGCTTCGGTAATCAATAACCCCTTCCCCTTCAGCGTTGTCGGGTGATATTGCACCATTTCCATATCCATCAACGGGGCGCCGGCGCGGTAGGCGACGGCCATTCCATCGCCCGTACAAATCAACGCATTGGTGCTTGGTTCGTACACCCGCCCCAGGCCACCTGAGGCCATAATCACGGCTTTTGCCGGAAACAAGGCAAAGGTTCCACTGCGAATTTCAAATGCCACCACTCCAGCACACCCTCCATGGTCGTCTTTCGCCAGGGACGTCACGAACCATTCTTCATAGACCGAAATTTTCGCCTGCATGATTTGTTCATACAGCACGTGAAGCATGGCCTGTCCGGTAAAGTCTGAAACAAAAAAGGTTCGTGCGCGCTTTTGTCCACCGAATCGGCGAGTTCCGAGGCGGCCTTCCTCATTCCGGTTGAAGATGACGCCCATGTGTTCCAAGGCGATAATATCCTGGCCGGCTTCTTGGGCGAGTATTTCAACGGCGTCCTGGTCGCCCAGATAATCACTGCCTTTGACCGTTTCGAATGCATGGTCTTCCCAATGGTCGCCCCGGTCGGTGAGGGCGGCGTTAATGCCGCCTTGCGCGGCGTTGGAATGACTGCGCACGGGATGGACTTTGGTCAGGAGGGCAACAGTAGCCCCTTCTTCATGCGCGGCGATGGCCGCCCGCATCCCGGCCAGACCGGCACCGATGACGAGAACATCGTAATAGGGGGAGCTTGTCATGATTTCCAAACAGGAAGGCGTGGCACGGGAAATCTGTCAGTCATAAAGTCGGCCGGTTTCGTGAACCGGCTATGCGGAAAAGATTTCACGCGTCTCCAGCGGTTGATAGGGACGATGGCGGGGGCCTTCATAAATCTGGTCAGGTCGGAACAAGTGGTTGTCTTGATATTGCTCAAAACAGTGTGCTAACCACCCGGCCACTCTGGCCATTGCAAAGACGGGAGTGAACAAATCGGTTTCGATCCCCATCCGATGGTAAATGATGCCTGAGTAAAAATCCACGTTGGGCCGAATGCCTTTGTGTCCCACTCGCTGTTCCATTTCGTGCTCAACTGCCCTGGCGATGGCGAATAGGGAATTGCCGTCCGGTCGGGCATCCAGTTTCTGAGCGAACTCTTGTAATACCGTGGCGCGGGGATCCTTCACTTTATAGATCCGGTGCCCGAATCCCATGATTTTTTCCTTCGTCGATAATTTGTGTTCAAGATACCCAGGAACGGCCTCAATGGATCCGATGTCCTCTAGCATGCGAATGACGGCCTCATTGGCGCCGCCATGCAACGGGCCTTCCAAGGTTCCAATGGCTGAGGCGATCACCGTAAAGGGATCGGCCAGGGTGGAGGCCGTCACCATGCCGCTAAACGTCGAGGCGTTCATGGTGTGCTCGGCATGCAGAATCAAGCTGATGTCAAGCATTCTGGCGATGTCTGGGGCAGGGACTTTTTCCGAGAGCATGTACAAAAAGTTTTCGGCGTATGAAAGGTCGTCACGTGGCTGGATCTGCTCATCACCATGGCGCAGGCGGGCAAACGCCGCGACGATGGTCGGAAGTTTGGCGATGAGGCGGACGGCGGTCCAATACCGCGTGGAGACATCCCGGACATCCGGCACCGGATAAAACATTCCCAAAGCGGCCACCGCCGCTTGTAGGGCATCCATCGGATGTCCATGCTCGGGGAGGCATTTCAGGAGATCAGTGATGCGATATTTAATCCGGCGATGATGAGTGAGATCGTCGTGAAATCCGGCCAATTCTGTTTGGGTTGGAAGCCGGTTGAATAATAATAGAAACGCCGTTTCGGTGAAGGTACTTCGGGTCGCGAGTTCCTCAATACGGATACCGCGATACTCCAGAATACCCTGGAGCCCATCCACATAACTGATTGTGGATTTCGCCGCGGGCACCCCTGCCAGGCCTGGCAAATAATCATGCATGGCACCTTTTCTCCATTGGATGTTGCCTCTCGGTTTTCCGCACAATTGCATTATACCTGGATCGTAATCTTCATCCCAAACTTTGCCCGTCAACTTGCTATAATTAAGTCGCCGGGATCAGGAGACAGGAAGTTTAACGATTGTGGAAAAGTCTTATATAATTGTGCTCGTATGGTCTAATCGTTATTTTCAAGAAAGGGGAGATGAGTATGCATGGTTTGATGAACGTTGTGATGGTCGTGGGGTTTGTGGCTCTCGTCACAGAGGGAACAGGGTTCTTGGCATGGGCCAACTCAGGGACTGGTCACGATCCACATGGGAAGCCGCCTCATGCGGGAATGGGGTATGGAGGTGGTAATGATGAAGATATGGGGCATCATGATGGGCTTTCGCCTTTGGCCATGAAAGAGTCATTGGGTCTTTCCGATGAACAGGTGAACCGGTTACATCCACTCGAGATGGGGTATCGGAAGACGATGATTCAGAATGGGGCCGAATTAGGGGTGGCCATGGTGGATTTGGGGACGCTCATGGATGCCAAGCAAACCGAGATGGAAACGATTACCCGGAAGGTTGATGAAATTGGTCAGTTGCAAAAGAATATGATGATGTATCGTGTCGAGGTTTTTCTCAAAGTCAAAGAGGTGTTGTCTCCTGCGCAGTATGAGCAATTCCGATCACGGCTTCGTGCGCAAATGGAAGGACTGGCCCATCATGGAGGTGGAAAAATGCCAGAAAGGATGAAAGGCCATGGCGAATATCCTGGAAAACCACATGGAGGTAGTGATGAGATGCAAAAAAAACATCCCTGAACTCCCTGAACGTTGGAAGTTCCTCTCGGTAAGTGTTTTTCGGTCCCTTTGAAATGAGGATCTGTTGTATTGAGGTTTGAGCTGATCGAACACCTAGACATTAGCCGTCTTTCACATGGGCCCCTTCCTCCGAAATAGAAGAAGGGGCCCATGGCGTTTTTATGTACTTACCAATCCTGCATTCTCTTACCTACAGGGTCGTTCGTGCAGTTGTAGGCGATTGCCTGCACATCGTAAATAGACTCCTCGTGGCGAATTGTGACAGGAGAGCATCTAACCACCTGATGTTGTTCATGAAACTTTTAGTGGGTGGACAGGGAATGAGCCTTGCACTATCCCCTAACGTAGCTGAAACATGACCGGGTACCCCGTCGCATTTATTGGTCATGGATGGAGGTGGTTATGGAACCATTTAAGTCTATCGGTCTATTGATTTTGCTGGTGGGTTATCAGGGCGTCACCCCAGGTTTTGCGATGGAGGGAGAACCGCCCGTTCAACAACCAGCAGAGGTTCGAAAGGAACTTCATACCACATCGCCTACGCCGACTTCCCGGTATATGAATGTGGAAGGCAGGCTTAAGGAAATCCAGGGAGACACGTATATCCTTGAAGGGTCTTCAGCGGACCAACCGATTCGGGTACAGGTTGGGAAAGATACGGCATTCCCGAATGGACAAAAGGAACCCGGACAACCGGTTCAAGCGCTAGTGTCCGCGCAAGATGGACATGCGTTGATTATTCGATAAGAGGGATCTCGGGACTGGCAAGATTGGGGTGGGTTTCGAAGGAATGACTCTAAGCGATCAGGGTACGTGGAAAGGAAGTAAGAGGTGTTGATCGTAATATCATGAATGCGGGAGTGACGGACATTTCAGAACAACTCGCTTTGTCACTTGGGGGAGATACAGTGGGCGGTTTGAAGTGTTCGTCCCTCCGCTATTTTCAAGTTGGTAGAGTGTAAACTATTTTGGAGGGAAGGCCAATGATGAGGTGCGAAACGTGTTGTCAGGAATATACGGCTTTTGATTTTGTCACTCTTCGAAACCTGTGTGAACATCTGTATTTGGATTCCCTGGCGCAAAAACGGAATCCTTCTTTGTCCAAGCCTGCCAAGCCATTTCACAGCTTGAACATTTCTCAACCAGTGCGACCCCGGGAAGGGGAGCACTCAGAGTCCCTGGAGGAACTGGTGTCTTTGGAACAATGAGAGAACCGGTTTACGTGAAGGACGGTCCATGGGTTTGTGCTTCTGCGTGGTACGAACTCCGAACCAGCGGGCCGGATTCTACATGCTGAAACCCTAATGCTATTCCCTCCTGTTTGAATTCCTCAAATTCCTCAGGAGTATAGTATCGGGAGACCGGCGCATGCTGAAGAGTCGGTTGAAGGTATTGACCGATTGTGAGAATCTCACATTCCACCTCATGAAGATCCCGCATAACCGCCAGAATTTCCTCGTCCGATTCCCCTAAGCCTGTCATAAGTCCGGACTTGGTTCGCCCTCCCATGGACTTGGCCCATTGAAGGACGTCCAGAGAGCGACCGTATTTTCCCTGCGGACGAATTGAGGGAAAGAGGCGAGGGACGGTCTCAATATTGTGGTTTAAAATATCCGGTTTGGCCTGCATCACCACTTCCACATCAGCCCGCCGGCCCTGAAAATCGGGGATGAGCACTTCCACTGTGCACGTCGGATTTTTCTGACGAATGCGCTGAATCGTCTCCGCGAATAGGGCTGCGCCTCCATCGGGAAGATCATCCCTGTTCACCGATGTCACGACCGCATGCCGGAGTTTTAGGAGCTTGACGGCATCGGCCACCCGCTGAGGTTCTTCCTGGTCCACTGCGGACGGGCGTCCCGTGGTCACCGAGCAGTAGTGACAACGTCTGGTGCAGATATCCCCGAGTATAAGGAATGTGGCCGTCTGATTATTCCAGCATTCCCATATATTCGGACATCGAGCCTCTTCACAAATAGTATGCAGATGATGAGTATCCATCAGGTGACGGATTTCCTGGTAATGGGGGCCTGGACGGAAACGGACTTTAAACCAGGAAGGGAGGTTTTTCCTGCGGGGGGCCCCTATGGAGGAAGAGGTAGGAATGATTTGTGAAACGGGGATGAAGGTCATGGGTGCAGTAGAATATGTTGTGACCGGTGAGTTTTGCCTGAAGTTGCCTTGAGTAAAGATAGAACCCAACAACTGTATTTCATTTTAACATGTTGGAGTAGTCATGCCTACTCTCTTGACGAGGTCTGACGCGGGCTGTGGGAATGAGAAAAGCCTGGAGAGCGATGAACGTTGAAGTCAACAATCAGTTGAGAGATGCGCCGTTTGTCAGAATGTTATTGGGGCTAAGCAATAATTGGAGAAAAGTGGTTGGCCCAATCAATGGCTTTCAAATAGAAATCCCGAATAGTGGCAGGGGCGAGTTGAAGGTGTTTGAGTTCCAACCATTCCCCTTGTTCGTAGGCTTTCACACAGTGCAACACGTTTCCCATCCTTCCGGTTTCCGAAGTCAAGCCCTCAAGAATGTCGTCTGGTAGGGGAAGGTTTTTGACAATGTCTTCCATGGAGGATTCGTATAAGGCGTCTAAGACTGACAGCAGGCCCATGGTGAAATATTTTTCCGGAGAATCCGCGCCCAGCCAGTGCCCTAATCCCTCGCACATTTTGGCTCGCACCAACGCGATCACCAGCAGTTCCGTCGGCTGGTCTTTCCCGGTGGCCATGATAATGAGGGTGGCCCAGGTGCGAATCCGGTCGATACCCACCATACACGCAGCTTGCTCAATACAATCCACCCGTTTGGGAAGTCCCACGTAGGCCGAATTTACATATCGAAGCACCTTGTAGCTCAATGAGAGATCATTGCGGATAAATTCGACCAGGTGTTTTAACGAGATATATGGGTCCTGAATTTTCCCCAACAATTCCAGGAGAGCCCCACGATTCCCTGGGATTTCACGGCCTCGAACGATGTCAGGGTGATAAAAAAAGAACCCTTGAAAATAGAAAAATCCTATCTGTTTGCAGGTTTCATAGACTTCCCGTGACTCCACCTTTTCGGCGAGAAGGCGCACGCGGTAATCCCGAAGCTGCCTAGCCTCTTGCTGTAATTGCTCTTCACTTTTTCCTAAAACATCGATTTTGACGATATCGGCCAATTCCAGAAACGGTCGAAAGCGATCATGAAACACAAAATCATCCAAGGCAATGGTATAGCCCTGCTGAGAGAGGGAGGCAACGGCTTCAATCACTTGAGGGCTGGGTTCGACATTCTCTAAGATTTCCAGGACGACTCGATTTTTTGGAAGAGCCTCACAATATTTCTCTAATAAAAATTGTTTTGGAATATTCAAAAAGGCCAGGTGAGACCCCACCACATGTTCCAGGCCGATATCGAGGTAGGTGTTCAAGAGGACGTGCGCCGTGGCTATTCCTTCATCGGAGAAGGTGGCTGAATCGACTTCACAGTTTCGATACAGCACCTCATAGCCAATCGTTTTTAAATTGGGACCTAAAATCGGCTGTCGACCGACAAAGACGTCTCCATAATGCATGAGGGTGGCATTCATCTGGATTCTAGGGCCTCATTGGGCTCCCGGAGAAACTCGGGAATCTTCCCCCCCGTAAAAATGTCGCGTATATTCAAGGAATCTGAACATGTCCTGCTCTTTATATTTTCTTTATCTCTTTATCTTTGTCGGTAGCACACCATAAACAATTAAGATTTCCAAGAAGCGGAAAGAAGAAACAAGAGGGCGCATATTCGAGCCTGGCAGTAAGGAAGGGGGCCGCGTTTGGATGGGAATCCATGATTCCATTCTGGGAGTGTTGAAAAATGCCGCCGTGCCTGCGCCGGAGCTCCCGGCCTTCGTAGCCGAAGCTACTTCGGCGGAGTAGGCTCGGCAGGTAGGCCAGCGGCGTACTCGCCCCTTGGCCGTGCTCACATACTCCTTCGTACGCTCCGCCAGTCCAAGTGTCTGTGGCCTTCCCTTCGAATGCCTCAAGACAGTCTGGGCGGGCCTTTTTGAACACTCCATTTTTTTGTATGGCTCTCGGTTACTCACATGCGGATCAACAGGCAAAATATTTCCATTATTTGACAGGCCAATTCTTTGTCCACAACGCGAAACGCTGGAATCGGAACGGCGTCCTCTTCTTGTTATACTCTGGTCGATATTTTACACGGTCGGTTGGATTTGGTGTTGGTTGGATCTGTCCTAGCTGGTTATGGGGAGAGGAAGGTTCAGCTCACGCAACCCTGGTTTGGGTTTCTTCCAAGAGATCTAACATGGTCGATACTTGTTTTTCGGCTTCCAGCATGGCGATTTTGAGGGTATCCTCTTCCAGTCCGGTGAGCATCCATGATTCAGGCTCAATGAGAGTTGGCCAGTTACTTTGGCCTTTGGGAGACTGAAATCCCTCTGTTAATGCCGAGGCCATGTTGAGAAGCGCGGCTTCAAACCCATGGTTGGTGGTGCCGGAAGGGTTGTATTGATACCGAATGGCCTCCCCGAAATTTTTGGGTAACTGCCATTCGTCAACCAGTGCCTTCCCTACCTGGGCATAATCAAATCCGATCAGCGTTTGCTCGATTGTCTGAATGGCCTCTCCGGTTTCCGCTGAGGCTTTCATCGCTTGTTCGGATTGTTCGGGCATATATTCATACATGAGAAGATGCCCGATATCCCGGAGAAGGCCCTCAACAAACATCCGTTCACTATCAACAAGAAAACATTTCCTGGCTAATTCCCGTGCCGCCAGCCCGCTAAAAAAACTGTTGGCCCAATAAATTTTCATATTCATGACTTGTTGAGATATTCCCGAAAACGTGGCAGTGACGGACATGGCCAATACTAAATCATGAATCGGTTGCATGCCTAATATCCCCACGGCCCGGGAAATTGTTTCTACCTTCCGCGGCATCCCGTAGAAAGCGCTATTGACCAATTTCAGCACGATCGCAGTCATACCTGGATCAATGCTAATGGCACGGGAGAGATCGGCCATGGTGGATTCCGGATTATCAATGACCTGTTTAACCTCCAGATACACCTCAGGGAGAGAAAACATCTTCGTGCAGTTTTTAACGAATTCTTCGGGGGTTGTCATAGTCAGCGGAAGCGTATCGGGTTTCTGGTTCCTGGATGTTCATGCGCTCTCCGGGGCCCTTTCGGTGTTTTTTGAGGGATTCTTGATGTCTGTTGTCAATTTTTGTGGGCCGAGGGGAGCAATCAGAATGTGTTCGAGAAGAGTAAAGGATTAGGCGAGAGGTTGATAGGGGTTCGCTCATTCGTCTTTTCCTTAAGGAAGATGATTCAACCAGGGGGCTTTGTTGAACACTTCTTATATTTTCGGATGGTTTTCGGTGACTCGCATGTGGATCAACAGGCCAAATAGTTCAAATATGCAACAGCCCTCATAAAGGATGGGGTTGGGAGAATGAGACATGCCACGGAAGGAGAACCACTATGTTTTGAGGGTGGTTGAGGATTCTTGTGGCGGGTCGGGAGGGAAGTGTTTCCGATGGAGGCGCTTCCGTCCCCAGGCGATAAGGCCAAAGGAAAGCCCAATGGCAACGGGGACAAAGATGCCTGAGGCCAGGGCATAGTTGGCTAGCCATCCTAATTCTTGTAGGGCCTTGAAGATGTAGGTAGCTTATGCTTATCCGGTTGTTTCAGCTGATCACCAGATATTGTGATCAACTTTGATTGAGTCACCCCACCGCACTACCACTTGTACTATGCTGATACAACCGGATAAGCATAAG
>WHTE01000090.1 GCA_009377845.1 Nitrospirales bacterium
CGGCTTTGGCCAGCATTGTAAGACCAAGGGAATAACCATATTGGCTTCGGTGTTTGAGAAGCGCACGGCTGGAATCTATCACAACTCGATCGTGGTCTTGGATGAAAACGGGGAGATCGTCGCACTGTACCGCAAGATGCACATTCCCGATGATCCGGCCTACTATGAGAAGTTTTATTTTACCCCTGGTGATCGAGGATTTCAGGCGATTAAGACTTCTCACGCTACTCTTGGCCCGCTCATTTGTTGGGATCAATGGTATCCGGAGGCCGCGCGGATGACGGCCTTGCAAGGTGCCGAGATTCTGTTGTATCCCACAGCGATCGGCTGGCATCCCAAAGAGAAAACCGAAGAAGGTCAAGCTCAACGCGATGCTTGGATGACGATTCAACGCAGCCATGCCATTGCCAATGGAGTCTTTGTCGTGGCGGTGAATCGGGTTGGTCACGAAACTCCCGCTGGAGGTGATGGCCTGGAGTTTTGGGGCAGTTCGTTTGTGTGTGATCCATTTGGGATAGTCTTGGCCCAGGCTTCAATTGAAAAAGAAGAAGTGCTCGTGGTGGACATCGATTTGGGTCGCATCGAAGAAGTTCGTCGCAATTGGCCATTCCTCCGGGACCGCCGTATCGACGCCTATGGGGGCCTGACTCAACGGTTTTTGGACGAATAGTCTCTCTATTTGTTGGTCCGTAATTTTTTCAGATGCTTACCCTCACCCTAGCACTCTCCCTGGTAGGGCGAGGGAATTAATATTCGCCATTGTTTGTTCTTCAGCGTAATCAGGTTTTTTCATTAGAAATCCCTAAAGCTGTCTATTACTCATCTCAAATATAGGGTTAAATGATTCCTCGCCCCGTTGTTGGGGAGAGGGGAGAATTGATGCGAATTTCAATAGGCTTACGATCTAACGCTAGGCGTCTCCGACATGGGGGAACTGATGCAGAGAAGACTTTATGGATGCGCCTGCGGCATCGGCAAATCAATAGGTGGAAGTTTCGTCGACAACATCCTATTGGGCGGTTTATTGTTGAATTTTGTTGTGTCGAAAAGAAGCTCATTGTTGAGCTAGATGGTGGCCACCATGTCGAGCAAGAAGAACGAGATCAACTACGAACCGAGTATTTGATGGCTCGTGGGTATCGTGTTGTTCGATTTTGGAATGATGATGTTCTGACTAAGACGGATGATGTGTTGGAGGAGATTGTGAGAGTTTTAGAAAGTGCGGATGATTTTCACCCTCACCCTAGCCCTCTCCCTGGCAGGGAGAGGGAACCAGAGAATTCCCACCCTCGCGCATTCTCTTTTCAAGAGAAATTTTCTGGAAGGGAGAGGGCAAATTGCAGGCAGGGTAAGAGTGTTATTGATACCAAACGACAGGCTCCTACTGAATTAGGTTTTAGGATGCCGGCGGAGTGGGAGCAGCATGAAGCTACCTGGCTGGGATGGCCACATAATACGAATGATTGGCCGGGGAAAACGGGGGTCATTCCCTGGGTGTATGGGGAAATGGTTCGGAAGCTCTCTGGCGGAGAAACTGTCCGAATTCTCGTGAATGACAAGGATCATGAATTGAAGGCCCGGCGAGTGTTGGATAAAGTTGAGGTCGATATGACCCGTATCCAGTTTTTTTGTATTCCGACCAACCGGGGGTGGGCGCGGGACTTTGGTCCCATTTTCGTGAAACGGGATCAGCCTGATGCTCAGGTGGCCATTTCCCGTTTTCGCTTTACTGCTTGGGCCAAGTATAGGGATTGGCAATTGGATGATCGTATCCCGGTTCGGTTAGGCCGGAAACTCAAAATTCCAGTTGTCTCCGTTGAACGAAATCAACGCGGGGTAGTTCTGGAGGGCGGTGCCATCGACGTGAACGGGCAAGGGACCTTGTTGACCACGGAAGAATGTTTACTGGACGAACAGGTACAGGTGCGGAATCCCGGATTTTCCCAACAGGATTATGAAGACGTCTTCCGTGCCCACTTAGGGATTTCTCAGGTGTTATGGTTGGGGAAAGGGATTGCGGGCGATGACACCCATGGGCATGTGGATGATGTGTGCCGATTTGTCGATCCCTATACCGTCGTCCTGTGTCAAGAAAAGAATCCGGGTGATGAGAACTATCGCCCTCTGGCTGAAAACCGCGAGCGGCTAGAAGGCATGCGAAGCGAAGATGGCAGAAAGCTTGGAGTGGTGCCGTTACCCATGCCAACCCCCCTGTATTTTGACGGGCGTCGGTTGCCAGCCAGCTATGCCAATTTTTACATTGGCAATTCCGCAGTCTTGGTGCCGACCTTTAATGATTCTCAGGATCGAATGGCGCTCGGTATTGTATCCGAATTATTTCCTGATCGAGCGGTGGTTGGTATTCATGCGGTTGACCTGGTCTGGGGATTCGGGACGCTCCATTGTTTAACCCAGCAGCATCCGGCAACATAATGTTTTTAGGCAGTGTCTGGGTGAGTCCTCTAAATGGAGAGAAGCCGATCGTTTGCACACCATGAGTTCTTTTTCAACCGAGACCGTGACGCTTCCCTCACCCGTAAGGATTGGTTGGGTTGGGACCGGGGTGATGGGGGCTCCTCTCTGTGGGCATCTTCTCAGGGCAGGATATGCGCTGACCATTTATACTCGTACGCCATCCAAAGCCGAGGGACTCCTTCAGCAAGGCGCCATATGGGCGTGTTCGCCCGCCGAATTGGTCGTGGACGCTGATGTTGTCTTGAGCATGGTCGGATTTCCCTCGGAGGTGCGAGCCCTCTATCTAAGTCCTCAGGGTCTTCTGCCACACGCTCGGAGTGGCCAGGTGTTTGTTGATATGACCACTTCCGAGCCAACCTTAGCTCGAGAACTGACACGCGTGGCTCAATCCCGCAAGGCATTTGCTCTCGATGCGCCGGTATCCGGTGGTGATGTGGGAGCAAGAAACGGCACCTTATCCATCATGGTGGGTGGAGATCCTGCCGTCTTTGGGGCTGTCACGCCCATCTTGTCAGTATTGGGGAAAACATTGGTGCATCAAGGAAGTGCGGGTTGTGGACAGCATGCCAAGCTGTGTAACCAAATGACGATTGCAGGCACCATGATTGGCGTGTGCGAAGCGTTAGTGTATGCCCATCGGGCTGGATTGGATGGTGAGACCCTGTTGCGATCCATTCGCAGCGGGGCCGCCGGATGTTGGACCTTGGAACATTTGGCACCACGGATGCTGAAACGGGATTTTGGCGCCGGGTTCTTTGTGGAGCATTTCATTAAGGATATGGGTATCGCGTTGGATGAAGCCAAGCGAATGGGCTTACTCTTGCCGGGGCTCACTCTTGTTCGAACGCTCTATCTGGCTATTCAATCCCATGGTCATGGGCGTTCCGGGACGCATGCCTTGTTATTAGCTTTAGAAGATTTGTCGCCGACCTTCATGACGGCTGATTCCGCTCCTCATTCATTGTAAGCGTTGTTCGGGTCCGGATCTCTGCCTCCATTCTAGAAATCTTACTTCCCCGTGGGAATTGAACTTGGCCCGGTCACGAAACCGTTTTTGGACGTTGACAAAGGCGGATCAGCTTTTTTCCGCCAAAACCCCTAGGAATAAGATCGCTAATCCGAATTTTTTCTTATTAGGTTTTTCTTCGTTGGCCATTTCCTGGGCGACCACCTCAGGGTGATGAGTGAGGTTCGTCGATTGGGCGACTCGATTTTTTCCTGAAGGGTCTGCCTTTGACACAATCCCGGTGGCGTGAGGGTCTTGGGGCTTGACGGACTGCATGGGTGGAGGCGTGGTCAGGGTTCGGGCTTGTCCTTCGTCCAAAAGGACAGTAGCAGAGAGGACAATTCCTGTGAGGCCCACGAGACACCAAAGCCTTGCTGTCGGATGATGGAGTAGCTGTTTCATGACTGAGCCCTCCTCCGTTTCGCCGATGATGCGGTGCTTAACGGTTGTCTGATGCCTCTGTCTTTATCGTCATCCTTTTCTGAAACTTGCTCGAAGTCTCAGTGAGGGGTTCTTTCTTGAAAATAATGATCGTTGTGGTTGGTCTTGTCGGGCAAGCGTGTTTCTCCATGTGGTCGGACGAAGGAACTTTTGAGGGTGCCGCACGCGACGAAGGTCGTGTGAATCACGCTTGTCTCTGGGAACGTGAGGCAAGAATAAGAGAGATTCTGGAAAGATCTTCTGTTGAGACTGAGACCAGGATTTCCGGAGAATATTCAACAACACATCCACGACCGATTCCGTGGCGTGTTTGGGCTGATGGGGGTTTTCTCTACCTATCAGAGGCGAAGGATGATTACAATGTCATCCAGTCTTCAAGGGCGGAATCCAGCTCAATACCGACTTGTTCAGGAGGGAGGACCTGCACAATCTCTGGACGTGGACCATGGGGGGAGAGTACCGAAAAGTTGAAGGGAATCGGCTCTGCTAAGGGTTGATGGGCCGCATCCTGGATGAGGAGAATGGTTGGTTGAAGCAGGTTGTCCCGGGAGTTTGCCGTGACGATCCCTCGTTCCCCGGTGCTCAATTCCACCAGGCCATAGGTGGGGTAGATTCCAATAAGATTAATGAAGGCCGCCACTAACTCGCCATCTAACAGTCCTTTCTTGCCTTGTTGATACAACGTTTGGAGCGCGATCCGGATCGACATTGGATTCCCCGTTTGATGGCCGCCCAATAGTTCATCATATTCGTCGACAATCCGAAGAATCCGGCTGGGTGTTTGTACCTTGGCCGGATCAATGTTGGAAGGATATCCGGAACCATCCAGCGCAACATGATGTTCGCGGATCAACGTCTCAACCTCGTCGGCGAGAGTGGACTGTTTGGTCAGCATCTCAACTCCGCGCCGGGGATGTGTGTGATACACCCCTAATTCGGAGTCGGATAATTGTTTGAGGGGTCGGTGAAGGGCTTGAGGGATTTTTAAGAGCCCGGTGTCATGGAGCAGGCCGGCGATTGCCAGATGGTGTAACGCCGTTTCCTTCAATCCCACCGCTCGGCCCAGTAGGATGGCTAATGTGCTCACCGCGAGCGCGTGATCGTACAATGCCGGCGAAAAATCTCTGGTCCGAATCATCGCGATACAGGCTTCTTCATGCCCGAGGGTTTCAGCCATGATGGATTGGGTGACATGATGAACCTGCTCAATGGCCATTCTTCCGGTTTTCGCCAGTGTTTGGAGGATATCCTGCACGCTTTCGAGCATATATTGCCGTGCGTGCTTCATCGAGTTGAGTTCCCCGGAAAGTGATTTCCCCTGCACGGTGGGTGGAAGCTTCTGAATGCGTTCGACCTCTGGTGGCACTGAGGAAACGGTCGTCGTGGGATCCGGTGCGGAAGGGACCTCATCTTCTGGTATGTGGGGAGGTTCGGAACCTGATGGCAGGTCAAGCCCACGCTCCGTATCAATCGTGATTTCCTGAATTCCGCATTGTTGTAATTTGGCAATATCGGTGGAAGATTTAATGAGAAACCGGTGCGTGAGGAAGGGAGTGTCCAGCCATGAGCGGTCGATCCCGCACAGGTACATGCCCACTTGAACCGATGCAGTTGGAATTCGTTTGATGGCCATACGCTTAACGATGATGAATTCTGGGAATTATCGTTCTTTTTTCAATCGTGGGGAGTGTCTGGTGTCCTCATCGGCGTTCTCACTACCGTTCTTTATGTTATGCCGGGGTAGGGGATACGTGAAGGGACTGGAGACTCGGACTTTTCCGGGATTTTCCATTGAAAGAGAAAGGTCTCTGTTGTCTGCTGGAAGGGATATGCGTGGATTGATATGGCCAAGGCATGATCGGATACCGCGAGACATCGTGCCCAACCTCCTGATGCTTAAGTGTTCTCCTTGGCTGGCCGAAAGGGAACAGATAGCTTTCAAGGAGGATGACGATGGTTGGATGTCCGGCATCGTTTCGCAGGCTACTCCCGCTATCCCTTCACGGGTCGGCGGGAACTCAAAGAGGTGCGATCTCGACATCTGGGCCCCTTATCGGGTGCCTATTCCTCTCGATGCTCGTGTCATGGGGTCTTCCTTCCTCGGGTAATACTGCTCCCGGTGCGGATCAGCCGATTAAGCATATTCGGACTGCTATTCCCATTCTCGGCACCACGATGAACGAACAGGCTGAGCAGGTTGGCATTGTCGCGGAAATTCAATTGGAATTTCTCCAACGACGGGATCACGAAGGTTTGCATGTCCAATTTCTCACCACGCCAGGGAAGTTTTCACCCTACGCACAACAATCGGTCAAAGAGGCTCTCGATCGGGTTGTGGAGGCTGCCGGTCTCAATCCTGATTCCTGGACGGTCCGGTTTATCCTGCCGTATCCCGGGGTCACCTTGTACGGAGAAAGTTTATCAGCCATGGCGGCCCTGAATGTCATCGCTCTTGCCAAAAATGAGCCAGTGGATGAGGAGACCGTTTTGACGGGTACTGTGACGCCGGAGGGGCATGTGGGAACAGTGGGCGGCGTGCCGTTAAAGATTTTGGCTGCGCATGCCCAACATTATCGAAGGGTGCTTATTCCAGAGGAGCCGGATGTGGCTGATGACGATTGGGAGACCCCCTTTCTGATGGAAGTGACGCCGGTGAGATCCATCACAAAAGCCTATCTCGCCTTGACCCATCGACCTCTTCGAAGCCATCTCAACAACCAGTCTCTTGCTGCCAGATTGTCCCCATAACCCATCTCGTTTTAAGAATCTGGTGCTTGCACACCGTGGATCCCTGATTGGTAAAAAGAGGGTTGTTCGTCATATTTTTGTGTGCGTGAGGGTTGAGTGCCGTGCTTGATTGTTTGATTCAAATATCCCTATGGTATGAAGAAGGATGGAACTAATCTCCTGTCTTTATGATTGCTTCCTAAGGTGTTGGCGTAAACGAACTAAAAGGACGGGTGGGTATGCCCTCGATGATTCGACCATGTTTTGCCGTTGATATTGATAATGTCTTAGGCAGGGCGGAACCGGAATTTCAGCGGTTGTTTCAGGAGCTGACAGGAACTTTATGGCCTGTGGGGATGTATGGCAGCGCCGGAGGGTTGGATACGAGCCAAATAGATCGAGAGCTCATTGAGGAAATTTTTTCCCGGTTTCACGAGGAGTCCATTCCACGGCTGCCGCTTTTTCCAGGGGCGAAACAGGCCTTGGCCGTCATCCACCGCCGCTATCGTATTATCATCGTGACGGCCCGGCGCCCACATTCACGCCCTCAGACCCTTCAGTGGCTCGTGAGCCATGGTATTCCCTTTGACGCGCTGTATCACACCGAAGAGAAGACCGAAATTCCGGAATCGATAACCGCTGCGATTGACGATCATCCTTACCATATTCAGGGGTATCGTGCCCTGGGCATGCAAGTCTTTGTCATGGATCAACCCTGGAATCGTGAGATAGAGCATTCCGATGTCATTCGGGTTAAAGGATGGGATTCGCTATTGCAATGGCTTCATGTCCGACACGTTGGCCATTGGCCCAAAAATATCCCGGAGTACCCTTCCCCGCAACAGCTGTTCTCCTCGCATCTCAACAACACCTCCATTCCCGCGTCACGCGTCCCGATGGGGTGCATAAACCAAAGAGCATGATAGGCCGAACTCCGACCTTGTTTCAGCCGAGGAAAGTTTTGAAGATTTTGGCCGATAGGTAGGATTGAGTGAGGGTGTTCTTTGCCGTTGGCCGTGGTTGTGTCGCACAACCTATTTTCTCAATTCGTATGAGGTTAAATTCAGGAATTCATATGGTGACTCCGCCCATCCATACTGTTTTGCTTGTTGACGATAATCCTGATGACTGTGAAATCGTGAGAGAAGCATGGGGGGAAATCCCGATGGGACAGGAATTGCGATTTGTGCATGACGGCACCGAACTCCTTGATTACTTGTATCGCCGAGGCTCATTTTTCACCCGAGAATGCTCCCCTCGTCCCAGTGTGATTCTTCTGGATTTAAATATGCCTCAAATGACGGGAGGGGAAGTTCTCGCTGAAATCAAGAAAGATCCATCCCTTGCGTGTATTCCCATTGTGGTGTTGACCACCTCCAATGCCCCGAAGGACATCGGTCAAACAGCCGGTCTGGGGGTGAATGGATATATTCAAAAACCCAATTCCTATAAAGGCTATCTCCAGATGTTAGCCAATCTGAGAAAGAATTGGCGGGAGATCCGAGAACAGCCATTGTCTGGAAGTGATGGGGATTGGTCTGCAAATGTGGCCTGGTGTTAAGAAGCCATGTGGGGGACGCTTCTGTTCTGACCATTCCTGACGAACATCCGTTGCCTATTCTGCCTCCCCTCTCTTCGCCGTTTGTTGGATCCCGTGTTCTAGGAGCCTGTCGGACTTGGGGAATCGAGAGCGAAAAAGCGGCTGAGCGAGGCCAGATTGTGACGATTTCGCCGGCCCCTAGTGGGGCTATGGTTCAAGAAAGCGGCGAAATATGGACCGCTTAGACACTTTTGTAGCCGATCCTTCCTAAGTCCGACAGGCTCCTAAGATTTGTTTCCATCTCTCACGTAGAGTCAGGCGGTGCTTGCACGAGATGCGTGCTGGAGCATGTTCGAAGTATGCCCAAAAAACTCTCCAAGGAGGATATGTCATGGGACCAGATAGGTTCGAACCACGGACGACCCAGTATCGTCATCAGAATACCTTACTGCTAGTCTAATCCGCGTTGCTGACCTACCAATCTCCTGAATCTATCAGCCCGAAGTGGAGATATGGAGATATTCTCAATTTGCATTTATCGATTGAAAAAACCGTACGTATAAATTCTTTATCGTCTCATGTGACAACCGAACCCTTCCACTTCGGGGATCCCGGTCTTAAAAAATTCTGCGCGTGCTTTTCGGTATAGGGCGTGAATTGTCGCCATTGTCCAAACAAGGTTTTCTTCTTCGCCCCCTCAAGTTCCCTCTTCAATAACCGACATTATTCTATATTGACTGACGAGTGGTGGTCGTTAGAGATCCACTTGTGGTTAAATCCTATAAAGATCTTCTGATCATTCGTTGCGATTGAAAACCTGATGACTATGGGAAATGCTATGAAAACACACCTTTTCTTGACGGGCACCGTTGTCGTGTTTGGAACCTCTTTGTTGACCACAAGTTTTGCCTATGATGCATCCGAATATCTGCATTTTACCCGTCACAGGGATTCAGATGGTCATTTGCTGGCGGGGCCCATGCATCATCAAGCGCAGCCCCCGGTGATACAGAAGACGATCGTTCCTGCCCAACCCAAGACCTTTGAACGGCGAAGTACGGATTGGGGAATGAATGCCCAGGAAGTGAAAATCAATGAACCGGTGCAGCCGTCTTGGGAACTCCGTTCTCCCATATTGGAAGACTATGAGCAGCGGGTGGCGTATCGCAGTCAAATCGAAGGGATCGACACTTCGTTAACTTACACGTTCTATGAAGATAAGCTGGCTCAGGCGAATTATTTATTTGAACCGAAACATGATGATGTTGTGGAATATGTTCAAGATTTTCATACGGTGAAAAATTGGATCACCCAGTCCTACGGAATGCCGACGTCGGTTCAGGAAATCTGGTTGGACCCCCTTTACCGATATGATCGGAGTTTATGGGGCCAGGCAGTGATACGTGGCCATCTGAAGATGGTGGCGGAATGGCGGAGCGATACCACGCACATTACCCTCTTATTAGACGGTGGAGACGATACGATAGGGTTGATGGCTGATTTCGATAGCGTCGCCATTATGCCCCCCGCTCCCATGGAAGCAAGCGTCATGGAGAAAGTTCCCGCCATGGAAGAAACTCCAATTGGAGAAACCCCCGTCACCGAAGAGCATCCGATGGGAGAGCCCCCGATGGGAGCCCCTTCAGCAGGGGAGGCACCAACCGAAACCGGATCCCAAGAACCCCAACCGGGCATGACGTTATAAATTCAGCATTGGGTGTCCAGCCTGACGGGTTTGCCATTCTCATGTGGGAGGGGCATCGCTCCTCCGATTTTTCTCATCACGTCAAAATTAACGTGGGTTGCATGGAGTCTCCAGGGATCCTAGTCGGTCTTTGGTTTTTCTAACCGCAGGAGTAACCCCGGTGGTTGAAAAACCGGGTGGCTCCGGAAAATCAGCCGATAGTTTGAAACCGTAGCCGGGCGAGAGCGTACTACCAATACCAATAGGGGTAATAGGGATAATAGGGATAAAACGGGCTGTATCGCCCCCAATAGGGGGAAGCAAAGGGATAGGGGTATAAATAGGGATACCGATAGTAGGATCCATACCGGTCGTAATCTGAAGGATAAGTCGGCCAGACTTTGAAGTGTTTAATGATGAGGGTGGGATAGGTGTAAATTGTTTCGTCAAGACTCTGGGGGATAGATCCAGACAGTTCTCCAACCAGCGTGATCCGGCTTCCCGGAGGGACGGTTGCCGGGTCTAAAAATTCCTGCTGCTCTGCGATAAACCGTCCTTTGGATTGTGTAAGTTCAATGGTGGGTTCCTGGTCATTGATGAGGGGCAATTGGAGGATGGTGAGTTGGGTTGAGTTTTTCAATCGTTTAGCCTCCAGGACTTGCCCCCCGAGTATGACGAGTTTCCCCTTAAAGCTGTCAGGAGACTCTTTAATTTGAGGGAACGTCAATGAGTGCTCGATGTGCTCGGCCAGGGCAGGCGGAAGCGTGTTTTTGTAGGAGGTAGAGCATCCGGCACAGAGGGCGGCCAGGCACAACAGGAAGACCAGTTTTTTGGGGAAATCTAAAAGAGTGTGGCGTGCTGTTTTAAAATAGGCCATCATAATAATAAGCATAAACCTCCTGCATTATTTTACAGGATATTCCTCCGGCATGAAGGGTTGCAAATATGCGAGGATGTCCTGATGGGTCTGTTGAACCACGAGCCATTCTTTTAACCGCGACTTTTCTTCGTTCACGATTACCCAAGCCTCAACGGTCGAGCGAAACCTCAAAAAATTCCGGTTAGGAATACGGTCTATCTGGCTGCGTGGCACAGGTGGCCAGGACAAGCTTTTTTAACATGCCTGTAAGGGGAAGCGAAAAATGGCAGGGAATTGGTGGATGAAAGCTGCTTTTCTAAAGAAGATTTTGAATAGGTGGGGCATGTCCGGCTCGGGACAGGTGCAGCCAGTGATAAATCAGGTTTCGGTTTAACCGGAGGACCGTTTGACACTGCTCTCCCCATTCTGGGGAGTGCACATCTTTAAGAAATCAGGGCTTATTCTTGGGTGTGGCAAAATTAATCTCGGTCGCAACCCAATCTCGATTTTCAGGGACTCCTTTTTTGGAAACTTCCGCTACGAGCCGGTCGCCAACTTGCGGTCGGGCATGTTCCACATGAATGCCATTTTGTTGGAAAGTGATCTGAGGGTGAAAGGCAAGGGAAACGCTTTCCCCTTTTGGGGTGGTGATCACCACATGGTCATCTCTCAGAGCGGTTACGGTGCCCATCACATGAGGCGCATCGCCATGTGCCCAGACCAGGGTGGTGAGAAACATAGAGCAGAGGACGGCAATAATTTTGAAATAATGCATGATGACGACTCCTTGATACAAAATTCAATGATGATGTTCTTGGGGAGGTACATCTTCTCCGGATAAAAATCGATCAAGGGCTTCTTGTTGCTCCCGTTCTTCGCGGGTGCGAGGATTGTATTGTTTCATCTCCGCGATTTCTTCGGGAGTGATATTGGGGAGATGTCGAATCAAGAGCACCAATTTCCAACTTTCGATGTCTTCTTCCGGTAGGCCTTTGCCCCAGGCGGGCATTCCGGTAAATCGAATCCCGTAATGGATGACATAAAATAATTCTCCATCAGCCATGGTTTGAATCGCCGGATCCCGGAGGTCGGGAACGGGGGGATAGAATTTAGGGCCCATACGCGTTTTTCCGCTTCCATCATTCGCATGGCAGGTGGCGCAATGGTCGGCAAAATGATGTCGAGCGTTTGCCAGAATCTCAGGAGAAAAACGGACGGGGTTCGACATTTTGAGAAAGTGGCTTGGGGTTGCCAGATGGCGAATAAATCGGGCGGCTTTCACTTCCCACTCCGGCGGAGTGGCTTTAGCGGAGAAGGTACCGGGCAACAACCAAAACGCAGCTAAAATCGCGGCGATCAGGAGGATAAGAAAGACGATAAAGAGAGTTTTGATTCGTCTGAACATAAAAGGCCGGTTTAAATCAGTGTACCTGTTCAGGGATTTTCTTCACAAGTCAACCGATTTCGTTGCCCTGGGATGCACCTCTTCCGGGTTGGGGAAATGAACAAAATTGGTTAGGATATGGCCAAGGCGTTGAGGGAATGTGTTCCGCAGACGTAAATAATCATCTTTTCTCGAAGGGGTAAGGGTCTTCATGATGGATGCGGCTTCTCCCCAATTGGTCGAAGCGGTGCAGAATCCGAAATGTTATCCCCATCCCGTGAGCCGGGTGAGGCTGGTGGAAACACATATTTCATGGGTGTTGTTAACGGGTCAGTATGTTTACAAAATCAAAAAGCCCGTGCTGTTCAGTTTTGTCGATTTTTCGACGCTCGAGAAACGGCGCTGGTTTTGTGAAGAAGAGGTGCGGCTCAACCGACGGTTAGCACCACAGCTCTATCTGGGAGTGATCCCCATCACCGGTTTTCCATCAGACCCTCGAATGGATGGTGAGGGGACACCATTTGAATTTGCCGTCAAAATGAAACAATTTCTTCCCGATCATGAGTTTCACAAACTCCTCGCGACAGGCGAAATTGATGACCATGTTATCAGTCAACTGGCCAAAGTCATCGGGGAATTCCATAGCCGGCTGGAACCGGCTGAAGATACCTCTTCCTATGGAGAGCCGGATATGGTTTGGCGACCCGTGGAAGAGTGTTTCGAAGACATTCCTCTTGATGCTTTCCCTGTACCGATTCGGAATGGTTTGCAGAAGATCAAGGAATGGACAAAGCAAGAATGGGGAAGGTTGAGACCAGTGTTTCGACAACGAAAATCTTCAGGGCACATCCGGGAATGTCATGGTGATCTTCATTTGGGAAATATCGCACTATTCGAGGGCCAGATCTGTGTGTTTGATGCCTTGGAATTTGAACCACGATTGCGTTGGATCGATGTCGTCAGTGAGGTAGCCTTTTTGGTCATGGATTTAGAGAGCAAGGACCGACTGGATCTGGCCTATTGGTTTTTGAACCGGTATCTGGAAGTGACTGGTGACTATGCCGGGATGACGGTCCTCCGGCTGTATGAAGTCTATCGGGCACTCGTTCGAGCAAAAGTGGCAGGCTTGCGTTTGGCGCAGGTGGAAAAGGGAAGCTTGGAGTGGGAGAACATCCGTGGGGAAATGGTCGGGTACGTGGAGTTAGCTTACCGGCTGATTAGGCCCTCTCCCCCGATGTTGATTCTCATGCATGGAGTATCCGGGACAGGGAAAACGACGGTCTCCACCGAAGTGGTGAGGGCTCTGGGCGCAGTTCGGGTACGATCCGATGTGGAACGTAAACGGATACATGCCGAAAAAAGTGAACGAGTGGTTTGCCAGGGGAGCACAGAGAACTTGTACGCCTCAGCCATGACTCAAGCGACCTATGACCGGTTATTGGATCTTGCGAGCGCGATGTTGCAGGCGGGGTATTCCGTCGTGGTGGATGCTACATTCCTTCGTGTTGCCCAAAGGCAACCATTCATCCGACTCGCTCATGACCGTCAATTCCCTTTGGTCATATTGGACATCTGGGCGCCAAAAGAAGTTCTGGCACAGCGTATAGAGTGGCGTGCAAAGCAACGCACAGATGCCTCTGACGCGACTCTTGGAGTCATGGAACGGCAGAAGGCCATAGAGGAGCCCTTGACCGGGGCCGAACGGCCTTATGCCATTCGCATGAATTCGACCGATTTGAAATCGGTCCAATCCACTATGAGGGGTTTAATTGAACAACGAGGAAGAAGGGAAAAGTAAAGATAATCTTCTGAGGCGATTCACGTAAAAATGATCGATAGGGGTGTTGGTCCGCGTGTTCTCCTGTCAGCGATTGGAGAAGTGGGTGTTTGGCTTGTGAAGGGTGGCGGATCCACCATTTCCATCGTTCGTTGCTTACTCAACACATGCAGAGTGTGACGGTGTGGAAAAATCATCGTGAACGACCTCTTAACGTCGTACGTTAAAAAATCGCCGTGCTGGACATGGTGATGCTGTTGGCAGTGGAGAGTCCCCCCCATCCAAATTGAGCACTCAGCCCCCCGACAGGGGTAATCGGGTCGTGTTCATAATAGACTTTCACCACGGTAAATTGTTCTACCGTCGCGCCGGTACCGGGAACATAGACTAGATAATCGTAAAGGTTTTGCGGTAAATCGCAGTTTGGGAGAGCAGGAGCCTGTACCTCGGAGCTGTTTAGGCCTCCCCGGTCAACGACCGAACAGGAGGGGGCATTGTTCACGTTGTCCCCAGCCGTGATTTGGGCTAAGTAAATGTGAAATTTGGACGGCTGGTTTGCAAAATCCAGGGCATTGTCGGTTGAAGCGAGAAGATCCATCATGTTCGCCGACGTCGTCAAGTTTCGCGAAGCTAA
>WHTE01000001.1 GCA_009377845.1 Nitrospirales bacterium
CGGATTGCAATTCGAAATAACTGTGAACCCCGTATTCTTAAGGTATGCCCGCTGGAATCGAGTACTGATTGAGACAAGGGCTGACGAGAACCACCTCCGGAAATCTTGACCAGATCATGATAATTCCCGTCGGCATGTATTCGAATGCTGACGATTCCAACGTCGGAACTTGTCGATCGCTCTAAAATAGCGGCACCTGCGCCATCGCCAAATAAAATGGCTGTGCTCAGATCCTTGAAATCCAAGGTGCGGGATTTTATTTCTGAAGCCACCACGAGACATCGCCGAAACTGTCCGGCTCGAATAAAACAATCCGCCATTGAAAGGCCATAGAGGAACCCGGAACAAGAGGCTGAGAGATCAAATGCAGGGATGCCCTTAATACCCAAACGTGCTTGAAGAAGGCAGGCTGTGGAGGGAAAAATCATATCAGGAGAAGTGGAGGAGACCAGAATGGCGTCAAGATCTTCCGGTGCCAACCCGGCTTGATCTAAGGCCATTCGCGTGGCCTGCTCCGCCAGGAATGAGCATTCCTCCTGGGATTCAGCCCAGAACCGGGCTCGGATACCTGATACTCGAAAAATATACGACGGCTCAATTCCCAAGAGATCGGCCACCTCTTGGTTCTCAACTCGCCGAAACGGGAGATAGGAGCCGGTTCCCACAATCCTGGATACGCTGCCATTCATGGCATGCTACCTATTGGATGAATTCAAAAATTCATTTACTGGAATACAAGTAAAGTGGTTCATTCGTACCACACACAGTGGCAAAAGTGAGACAGGTCGTAATAATTTTTTTTAACGCAGTCGTAACATTTAAGAATTTCTTTTATTGGACCGAATCTTGTATACGTCCAGGCTAATTAGTATCTCTTCTATCGACGTCCATATCACCATTCCACTGTCTGGAGTAACTCGTCTGTGAAAGTTTCCACCGATTATCGATTTATTTTGATCCTTACCACTACGATTCTTGTATATTTTGCTGGTTGCTCCTCGACACCCAAGCCTGCCGACACGGCATCGAAAAAAGAAGTCTCGTCAACGGACGAACAAATCTTCGTAGGCGATTCCTTAGAAATGAGTTACGACCCGAACGTCATCATGAAACGCGCCGAATCCTTTTTTGATAAGGAATCCTATGCGGAAGCCATCGTGGAATACAAACATTTTCTCGACCTTCACCGAAATCATATACTGGCACCCTATGCCCAATACAAAATCGGGGTCAGCCATTTCAAACAATACCGGACCGTCGACCGGGACCCGGAACCCCTCAACCAATCCATTCAGAGTTTCGACAAGCTACTTCAGGAATTTCCCGCGAGCCGGTATGAAGCAGAAGCGAAGCAAACCATCCTCACTTGTAAGGAACAATTGGCTCAGCGACACTTGATGGTGGGGCAGTTCTACCTCCGCCGAGGTTCGTATCTCGCTGCCGCGCATCGGTTCGAAAAGGTCATCAAAGAGTTCCCTGAATTAGAAAGTGCCGGGGATGCCATGTTCCATCTGGCGAAAACCTACCAGGACCTTGGTGTCGAAGAATGGACGCAGGAGTGGTTAATCGCCCTGGTCAATGAACATCCCAACAATCCATACCACTCAAACGGGCAAAAACTCCTGGCAAAACTCCAAAAGAACAATCCGACCCTTCTGGCTTCCCTTCCCGACAGCCCATCCGAGAATGGTGGCACCCCCATTCATCAATCCTCTTCAGAAACAATATCCTCCAATCAGGAGTCCCCATTGTTTTCCTATGCCGGAATCCTTCCAACAGCATCTACGCCAGCCACGCTGAATGCCTCAACAACTACCGAGCCCCTTCCTTCCCACGCATCCTGTGCGATCGGAACCTGGTGTGACTCGCGATCCGCCTCAGTCACGAAAACTCCCACGCAATTATCGAGTAACGCCAAATCCTGCAAAACCGGTGAGTGGTGCTAACCCGCCGTCCTTATTAATTTTTTGGAACGTCCTTTTCTCGAAAAGATTGCCCGGTGACTCCCGGCATTGAGATCTTACTTGACAGACCAGACGTTTTTATTGGGAGTAGATAGCGGATTCGAAGTAGAAATTCATAAAACAGGATACATCAGGTCAGTCAGCCCGGCCTATTGACCGATGTACCACCCGATACCGTAACGTTCAAGAAAACTGGTAATAAGCGTCATGGAATCCGCATAAATCATTACGCCGACTACCACCAACAACCCGCCACTGATAACCGACACCCCGCCTAAATAGGTCCGCAGGCTTTTGAAGTAGCTTAAAAACGTATCCATCCCAAACGCGGTAAGAAAAAACGGGAGACCCAGGCCTAAAGAATAGGCCGACAGCAGCATGACACCACTCGACATGGATTCCGTCATACTGGCATAGGCCAGAATGGCCCCCAACACCGGCCCCACGCATGGGGTCCAGCCCGCCGCAAATGCCGTCCCAATCAAAAAGGAACCCAGGTAGCCGACAGGACGCGTCTCGAAATGCATCAAGCGCCGTTCGGTCATAAAAAAGTTCAATTTCAAAATCCCAAGCAAATACATCCCGAAAATAATAATCAAAACACCCCCAACTTTCCGGATGACATCTTGATAGTCATACAACAATTGCCCTATCAGACTGGCCGACGCCCCGAAAGCAATAAAAACCACGGAAAACCCGGCAATAAACAACAGGGAATTGAGAATAATCGCGGATTTAAACCTCGCTCGTTCTTCGACCTTCGCCAGATTTTCTACAGACAGCCCGGTGATATAGGACAGATAGGAAGGGACGAGTGGAAGAACGCAGGGAGACACAAAGGACAACAGCCCTGCACTAAACGCGGCAAATAAGGAAACTTGGGTAATCGAATCGAACATGATCTCGTTACATTCGTTGGGAAGGCTCTTGGATCAGCTCTTGGAGTACCTCGGCGATTCCCCTGCGACCCTCGGGACTATTCCAATCACGGGCACCGAACACCAGCTGTCTGATGACTCCTCGACGATCAATCGCGAAGGTCATCGGGAGGGTGCGTGCGCCATAGGTCAGCCCCACCTGATAATCCTCATCATGCAAGATGGGAAAACTCAAGCCCATGGCTTCTTGAAAAGGCCGAGTCACTGCCGTGCCTTGTTGGTCAACCGAAATTGCGATGATTTCCAACCCCTTCGATTGCGTACTGCGATACAAGGCTTCCATGGCGGGCATTTCAATCCGGCACGGACCACACCATGTCGCCCAGAAATTAAGAAGGACCACTTTCCCTTGATAATCGGAAAGCGAAACGGCCCTTCCATGTAAATCCATCAGACGAAAATCTGGGGCGAAAGATCCTATCGAGGGACGTCCTTGATAGGCCACGGAACGGGGAGGTGGTGCATCAGGGTTAGGACTTTTAGAATAACCGGAATCGCAACCCAGGATGGTGCACAGAACCCCAATCCCACTCAAAACCAATCCCGGTTTCGATATAGTATTGAATGTGACCATCAACACAGACATCATTGGAAATGTTCTTACGAAAGGTTCCTAAAGAAAGGGCAAAACAGAATACATGTCACACTACCAGCAAAAGCCTCACACGTGCATCATAAGACCCTATGAATTTTATCGTCAACGAAACTTCGGCGATTACGTCAAACCACCCTCACGCCATTTGGTTTGCAATCTGCAATCTAGGAGCCTGTCGGACTATGAAGAATCGGTTGAAAAACTCATTTCCTGGAGGCTTGGAATATCCCAGGGTCTACATTAATTAATGTCGGGAAGTCAGACAGTATGTTCAAAAAGCCATCCAGTCCTGCCCTGAGGCCTCTCGAAGGAAAGGCCGCAACAAGCGAAGTGGCTCAACCTCCTTTGTGCGGGACTTGGGTCCTCTGAGCGAGAAGAGAACATAGCTAACAGACACCCCGGCAAGACTCAGGACATGCTCTTTCATCCATCCTGCTAAATTCCTAGACAACCTCCCGCACATTCCGTAGACTAGGAGCCTGTCGGACTTAGGGAATCGAGAGCGAAAAAGCGGCTGAGCGAGGCCAGATTATGACGATTTCGCCCGCCCATAGTGGGACTATGGGTCCAAGAAAGCGGCGAAATATGGACCGCTTAGACACTTTTGCAGCCGATTCTTCCTGAGTCCGACAGGTTCCTAGGCGGCTAACCTTCCCAAGTCTATTTTACCATGACATGATCGCCATTCAGGTCAACAGCCTTTCCAAAGCCTACGGATTCTATCGCATTTTTGAGGACCTGTCGTTTGACATTCATCCGGGAGAGTGTTTTGCCTTATTTGGACCCAACGGAGCGGGGAAAACCACGTTGCTCCGTATTTTAGCCACTCTCCAAACGCCTTCTAGTGGACAGTTTACCATTTTTGGCCAGGATGGCGTTGCACAAAAGGACGCCGTTCGAGAAACCATCATGCTCATCGCCCATGGCTCCCATTTATACGATGAACTCAGTGCAACCGAGAATCTCCAATTTGCTTTGGGCCTGCGTGGGCAATCCCCTTCCCCGCCTCAGATGAAACGTGCTCTGGATCGAACGGGAATCGGAGCCTTTACCGACTTAAAAATTCGTCAATTTTCAGCCGGGATGAAAAAGCGGTTAGATCTCGCCAAAGTGATCCTGTCCCAACCACAGCTTCTTCTGCTCGACGAGCCCTACAACGCCTTGGACCATTCAGGCGTCGCCCTCACAAACCAGCTCATTCAAGAAACGCTGGACCGTGGAGGAACGGTCTTCATGACCACTCATGACCGTGACAAGGCCACACAGATCGCCACCAGGGGAGGCATTCTCCAAGGCGGACACCTTCAACTCATCTCCACTGAGCAATTGACCACGGATGCCATTTTTTAAAACGATTCGCTGGGTCGTATGGAAGGACCTGATCAGCGAATGGCGCACACGGGAAACTATGTCGTCCATGCTGTTCTTTGCTCTCATTGTCATTCTGGTGTTTAGCTTCAGCTTTTCCATGGACCAGGATGCGGCACGCCAACTGATTGCTGGGATTATTTGGGTCGCCTTTACCTTTACCGGGATTATCGGATTAGGGAAATCATTTACCTCGGAATTGCAAAACGATTGCCTGGAGTCCTTGCAAATGAGCCCAGTTCCCAAGGGGGCCATTTACCTCGGAAAAGTCACGGCCAATTTTCTCTTCATGCTTTCAGTCGAAATTCTCTTATTCCCCTTATTCGTCTTATTCTTTAATCTGGATGTCATTGAAGCGGTTGGAACCCTTTTGATAATATTTTTTCTGGCGACCTTAGGGTTATCTGCAGTCGGAACGCTCTTTTCGGCCTTAACCGTGCAGATTCGGGCCCGTGAAGTAATGCTCCCTGTGCTGCTCCTCCCGCTTGCGGTTCCGGTCATGATCGCGGCCGTGGAAGCCACGCGAGGAGCCTTAAACGGAGATCCGTTTTCCTTTTATTCTCAATGGATCCACCTCCTGGTCATCTTTGACATTATTTTCACCGTCGTCTCATTCTGGTTATTTGAATTCATTTTAGACTCATAAAACTTCTAGACATCTCATTTTCTTTTGACGGAAACGGCCCAATATCCAAAGTGGTTATTGGGCAAGAGCGCAGATGTACGAGGTATTCATCCCTTTCATAGCATTCGCAGCTTTTGGATCATTCTTCCTTGCATTGACCGAGTCCATTGCAACTTTTGTATTCGCCCGGTGGAGTTATTGTTTAGGGCCGGTGGTCCTCCGGAAAACTATCCCAGGTCCCCTCGAATCTCTTCTAGTTGGAAAATCAATTCAGACAAGTTCTGGAAAGGCAAAGGTCGTCGGCACTCAAAAGGTACTGTTCCGCCACAAAAGCCGTCTCTTTTCTATTGCAACCCCATTTCCAATCAAATGTACTATGACACTCGGCGACAATCCGGCTGTCATAGGTCGTATTCCGCTTGGAACTGTGTGTTTTTTCGGGTTCTGGCTACTTGGTTGGTCAGTCGGCTCATTTTTCCTTGAGCAACCTGCTATGTACCGGGCTGGCTCCTTCCTTTTCGGTTTGCTGTTTATGGTTTTCATGGTTGGCATCAGCCTTCCTGTAGAACTCCGTCGTGCGCGGCAGGTCCTACAGGAGCTCCGCCAAATTCTTGATAGGCCAACCATCTAATCAGAGGCGACAAGGGACACTCCCAGCACCCCTTCATGGTCTTCTATTAGAATATGAGGAGTTAGACTCGAATTAAGTCCTAAAAGTCTAATTACAATTTACTCCCACAAACGAGAATCTAGAATTGTTGCGGCCCTTCAAATAGCCACTTGCCACTGGGGACATAAAAATTTGAACACCCACCATTTCGATAAGGCACCTGATATTATCTGAGAATATCCACCATCTGAAATTTTAGTTATTAGAACTTTATTGCCCCATCCCTCAAACTCACATACTTGGGCTTTCGGCCCTTTCCTCCGTCGGGTTGCCCGTTTTACAATGCAAAAGATGATCAATCGCATTATCCGACAGATCCAACGCTATAAGGGATGGTTTGGTGGAGCAGCCGCCATCTGCCTGTTTCTCGGACTGTATATGGGTCTCCTGGCCTCACCCCCTGATTATTATCAAGGTGAGCTTGTCAGGATTATGTATGTCCATGTTCCTCTGGCTCACACGAGCACGTTGGCCTATTCAGTCTTATTTGGCGGCAGCATCTGGTATTTGTGGAAACGAGATCCACTGGTGGATAACATGTGCCAGGCCTCAGCCAGTATTTGTGCCCTCTTTACGACCCTTGCCCTCATCACAGGATCGATTTGGGCCAAACCCACTTGGAATACCTGGTGGACCTGGGACCCCCGACTCGTCTCCTTTACCGTGCTTCTCCTGATATTAGGAGGATACATCATGCTTCGACGACTCGTGGATGACCCAATCCGTGGAGGCCGATACGCCGCTATTCTGGCTATTGTGGGGGGCATCGATCTGCCGATTATTAAATTTTCGGTAGAATGGTGGAGAACGCTCCACCAACCCATGTCGTTTTCCACCAGAGGAGTGAGTATTTCAGAAGACATCCTCATTCCCTTGACATTGATGAGCATCGGATGCTGGTTGTTGTTTGCCTATATGGTGATGGTCCGGACCCAAATTTTGTACTTGACTGATTTATTGCATGCTAAAAAAGGCCGTTTGCTCAGTCAGACTCATTTTTCCCAGACCGCTCCATGACCGGGTTATATACACGTTGGGCGATGATTCTAGGGGCCACCCTCCTTCTAGCCAGCCTGACCTATCAGCACTACCAACAGCACTTATCCACACTGTCTGTGGGAACTCTGCTCGGCAGTCCTTCGGCCACTCAACCGGTCCGGATACAAGGTATGGTCAAAAGTGGTACCTTGAAGGGTGACGTGGAACATGGCCAAGCCACGTTTGAATTCGTGGACGGCTCAGCCGGTCTTTTTGTGGAATACCAGGGACCTTCACTGGAAAATATTCGCGAACTCAAAACACTGGTCCTAATCGGCCGCTGGGACAGCCAAGCGCAGATTTTCAGGGCGCAAGACACGGCGTTGATTCATAATTTTGGATTTGTGGCCGCCGCATACCTGATTTCCGTCATTGCCTTGGGGTGGATGGTATTTGCCATGAGCCAAAGAGTCATGGTTTTATTTAAAGAGATCAAAGAATCCAAACTCTACGAACCAGAGGCAGACTCCCTTGGGCACAAAGAATAAAAAAATTGCGATTGTCGTCAGCATCCTGTTGATTGCCGGCTCGCTGGGATATCTCGCGTTTGGGAATTTCGGGGAAAATATCGTGTACTTCGTCACCCCCTCGGAAGTCAAAGCCTTTACGGCGGAAGCCTATACCAAAAAAGTTCGGGTGGGCGGCATGGTGGTCAAAGGCAGCCTCAAAACCCAACCCGAGCCTGTGGGTCTCACATTTGAGCTCACAGACGGCGCTGCCACCATTCCCGTCGCGTTCCAGGGCATTCCTCCAGACCTGTTCAAAGAAGGACAAGGAGCCGTTGTAGAAGGCCAATGGCGAGACGGCCAAACCTTTCATTCCACGATGATCATGGCCAAACACTCCGAGGACTACATGCCCATGGAACTCAAACGAGCTGGCGTGGAACTCCCCAAAAAAGATTTCATGAAAACTCTCTCACCTTAAGCCTGTTCGCCATTCTCCATGATTATTGAAATTGGACATTTTTCGGTCATTGTGGCTCTGGTGCTGGCGGTTTTTGGAATGGCCAGCGCCGTCTTAGCCCTTCGTACCCGAAACCCCGATTGGGCCCGGTCGGGACGCATGGCCGTCACGCTCATCTTCTTCTTGCTCAGCGTGGGAATGCTCTCATTGGTCTATTCGTTTATCACACGGGACTTCTCCGTCCTCTACGTCGCCAACAATTCAAATTCGAAACTCCCGTTTTTCTACACTGTCGCGGCCGTGTGGGGCGGCCATGAAGGCTCCCTGCTGCTATGGGTCTTCATTCTGTCCGTCTTTAGCACCCTGGCCGTCTGGCTGCATTGGCGCACCCAACCCGCCATTATGCCCTATTTGATCGCTGTGGAATCGGCGATCACGTTCGGATTTTTATGTTTAATTGTCTTTTTATCGAGTCCTTTTGAACGGCTTCTGCCCGTTCCCCTCGATGGCAAAGATTTGAATCCGTTGTTGCAAGACCCGGCGATGGTCATGCATCCACCCATGCTCTATATGGGCTATGTGGGATTTTCCATTCCATTTTCCTTTGCCATGGCCGCGTTATTCTCCGGGCGATTGGGAGAAGAGTGGATCAAGGTCACTCAGCGATGGACCACGTTTGCCTGGATGTGCCTGACGACCGGTATCCTTCTTGGCGGCTATTGGGCGTATTACGAATTGGGCTGGGGCGGGTACTGGGGCTGGGATCCCGTAGAAAACGCCTCGTTTATGCCCTGGCTGGTGGGCACGGCATACCTGCATTCGGTTTTGGTGCAGGAAAAGCGGAAGATGTTCAAAGTCTGGAATTTATTCCTCATCATCGTCACCTTTTCCTTATCCCTGATTGGCACCTTTCTCGTACGAAGCGGCGTGCTCACCTCCGTCCATTCCTTTGCCACGGATCCTGAGCGCGGCCTGTATATTCTTCTGTTCGTCGGCACCGTCATCGGGATAGCCTTTGGAGCGCTGATTCTGAGATCCAACAAATTGAAATCACGTGTCGAGATGGATTCGCTGGTATGCCGTGAATCGATCTTCCTCTTTAATAATTTATTCTTCCTGGTGGCTGCCGCCACGGTCTTTCTGGGTACACTCTATCCGTTAATCCTCGAAACTCTGCAGGACGCCAAAGTAACCGTTGGTCCGCCCTATTACAATGCGGTGTTTATGCCCATCGCCCTTGGACTGTTGTTTCTCATGGGCATTGGGCCTTATATCCCGTGGCGGAAAGCCTCGGTCGCGAGCCTGAAAAAAAGTTTTTCCATCCCCCTCTTAGCAGGAGCGTTCATAGTCATCCTGCTGTTTGTGACAGGTATTCATAACCTCTATGCCCTGGCAGGAAGCTATGTCGTGACGTTCGCGGGAATGGCAATTGTCTTAGACTTTGGCAAAATCTCGCAATTATACGCCCAGCGAAACGGGAGCAATATCTTCCAGGGATGTCTGGCCGCCTTTACCGCTAACCAACGACGCTATTCCAGCATGATGACCCACATCGGGGTCCTCGTTTTAGTCGTGGGCATCATTGCCTCAACCATTTATCAGACGGAAAAAGTGGTGTCCATGCGCGTGGGGGACGAATTCTCCATTGCGGACTATCGGATGAAACTGACAAAACTTCACGAAGTGACCGGCGTGAATTGGAACGCCCAAGAAGGCGTCTTTCAGGTGTTTAAAGGAGAGAATCTGATCACGGAACTTCGGCCACAAAAGCGAATATACGCGGCGACCCAAACGCCCACAACTGAATCGGCCATTCATGCCATCAACATGGGGCACATCTTTCTCACCATGCCGGAAGTTTCCGAAGACGGTGTGGCAGTCGCGCGTGGCGTGATTAATCCCCTGGTGCTCTGGGTGTGGGGCGGCGGAGTCATTATGGGCCTCGGCGTCATTCTGAATATTCTCCGCCCGCGAAAGAAGGAAGAATGACCAAAGGCTGGCAACTGACTCTGGCACTCATCCTGCTGGGACTCTTCACGTTGTTTTATCAGGGGCTCTGGGGAGATCCACGACACATTCCCACTGTCCTTATTGGAACTGATGCTCCCAACTTTGAAGGACCGGATGTCGAAACGGGACAAACGATCTCTCTGGCTCAATTCAAGGGGAAAGTGATCCTGCTCAATTTTTGGGCGTCATGGTGCTATGAATGCAAGGTGGAGCACGAAAGCATCTTACAGCTTCATCAACTCTTCAAAGATAATCCCGACTTTGTCATGCTGGGAGTGAACTATCAAGACAAGTTATCGGATGCTCAACAATATTTACAGCAATACGGCACAACCTTTCCTCATGTCCGGGACATCAAAGGGCAATTGGCCATTGATTATGGAGTCTATGGGGTGCCCGAGACATTCGTGATCGATCAACAGGGAAAAATCCGGCATAAATGGGTAGGGCCGATCACAGGCATGGTCTACACGAACCTCACGCAAAAAGTCATTGCCCCATTGCTCAATTCTCAACCCACCACCACGACATCCTGATGCGCATTCGATTCACATTGTGCCTCGCCGTTCTTTTGGCCGCTCCTTTCCCTCTTTTCGCTGCAGTCCAGGATGAGACGGACATAGACATTCAGGTCCGAGAAATCGCCAAAACGCTCCGCTGCACGGTCTGCCAAACGGAGAATATTTGGGAATCGGGCGCACCACTTGCCCAACAGATGCGGGGAGTTATTCGTGAACGCCTGGCCCTCGGGCACAGCACGGAAGAGATTCGAGCCTATTTCTTAAGCCGCTATGGAGACTATATTCTCATGGAACCACCCAAACATGGCGTCAATTGGCTCATCTGGGTAGCTCCGTTCCTCCTCCTACTCATTGGAGGGTTTTTTCTCTACAAGGAAGTCACGCATTGGGTCAGGGAGACACCAACTCCCCCCAGCCAACCCCTACCGCCCCTGGACGACCAGGCTCGAAAACGAATCGAGCGTGAACTCGAGTCCTGAATAGTCTCAACTTTGTATGTCGACTGTCGCATTCTTCTTGATTCCCTTTGTGGTCATCCTGGGAATCGTGCTCTTTTCCCTCACCCTGCCATTTTGGCGTCGGGATCCTTCACCCGTCTCTTTCGGCCTGGATGATGATCGAGCACAGGAACTCGCGGATCTTCAAGTCGAACGAGAAACCATTATCCGGTCCTTACAGGAACTTGAGATGGAACTGTCGCAAGGGCGGATGGACAAAGCCGACTACGAACGGTTGAAAGCCACGGATGAAGGCCGCCTGCTCCACCTGTTGGACCGGCTGGACACCTTAAAGGATGCAGCTCAACACGAAACGGGCGATCAACAAAAGGCTGCCTCGAAGCGAATAAGCTGGGTTCCGGCAATTGCATCGGGAGTGGTGGTCTTACTTGCCTCCATCGGCATTTACGGTGCGCTACAGTTCAAGGCCGCACAAAAACTGATGGCCGTCGAAGCCCAAATGGGCGGCGGCCCGAATCCGATGGAGATGGTCGCGAAACTGGAGAAACGCCTCAAAGAAAATCCTGATGACCTTCAAGGCCAAATCATGGCCGGACGATCCTATCAGGCCTTAAATCGTATCCCTGAAGCAAAAAAGGCATGGGAAAAAGTCTTAGAGCTGGACCCGAAGCAGCACGAAGCCCACTACAATTTAGGAGTCATCCAGATCGAAACACGTCAAATTGACGATCCAGAGATATTCAAGCAGGCACTCGCACATTTTGACATTGTCCTGGCCGACCTTCCCAATCAACCCGCCGTCAATTGGTATCGGGGCTTAGCCTTGTGGTATTTGAATCGCCGCCAGGAAACCGATGCCGCCTGGACACTCGCCGCACAAAACATGGAACCCGGCAGTAAGGATATGGAGTTCGTGAAGGACGCCCTCGTCAAACTCCGCGCCGGCCAGGAACCGTTTTAACACAAAAAAACTCATCCGACATTTTTTGTTCTCAGTCCGTGACGGCATGCATTCCTTATTCCATCATACTCCCCGCATGAAGCGTTATTCATCGGTTAACGATTGTAGGCGGCTCAGGTTTTAACCTGAGCCGCCTGACCGTGAACTCATCAATTTACGCTGCTGTCCGTTGCAGCGTGATATACCGCACCACTGACAATTTCGTAAGCGCTTCCAACTGTTCAACCGGTAACCGACCAATCACCAGATATCCCGTCTTAGGCTGCGCCACCACTGCGAAACCCGATTCTTTCAACTTCGCCAAGGTCTCAGTTGTGGTATCCATCAACCACACCTGAATCAACACCTGTCCATTGGTGACAAATTGAGTTACATCCTGAGGCAATTGCCCCTTATTTTTCACATGTTCCACCAACAATTCGAGTGTAGAATCTAATTTACCAACTGAATCCTTGCGCCATGAAGAACCGCTTTCTGTTTCCGCACGATCACCCATGGCAGGAGCACTGGGAGCGAAAGATTCTTGCGCGACGACCCCTCCCAGAAAACTTCCCGCTTGTTCATCCCCACCGCCAAAGATACCGTCGTAGCTCACTTCTTCCGGCAGTTCCACCGGCACATCGATACGGCGTGGTTGTCCCTCTTCCGTGATGATCAACTCTTCCACCGCGACAAAAGAAGTGAACGGCGTCAGCAGCCGATAATCCAAGCCCAAATGCGTGATCGCTTCCCGTACATTTTGTCGTGGCTTTCCTGCCTGAACTCCTTCGTAATCCCGTGCCATAAGATCGGCGATCTTGTTTCGAGCCCACAAGGTAGCCAGCACATCATGCTCTGGAGCAAAGCCGGGAAGGTCAACGGCAATGTTCCGCACCGCTGACCGTCCGTCCACTTTACCCCGCAAGCGTATCGTTCCCTTGCCCGGAGTCGTATACCGCCCGGTCAGGACCAACGGTTTGGCGCTGAACAAACCAGGGAGTCGCTTTGGATATACCTCTGTCACATCTAAGCCATCCCAATCCACCGACAAATCGGTCAGGAGGGGATACTGAATCCGCTCATGGAAACGCCGAGCCGCCGCCGAGCCGTCATCATTCATGCCCACATATTCCACCTCGCCGCGACCGTGCTCGGCCATCTTGTCCAACAAAAACCGATTCACACTACTGCCTATCCCAAAGGCAAAGACCCGCGCATTAGGATGCTTCTGCACTTCGCCCAGAATGGCCATGTCGTTGCCGATATATCCATCCGTCATAAAACAGACGATCCGGACATGTTCTTGCGAATCAGAAGGCTCCAGCGCCGCACGTATAGCCTTCATCATTTCGGTTCCGCCTCCCCCGGAACGGGAAACCAAAAACGCCTGAGCTTTCCGGACATTTGCCGGAGTCGCCGGAACCGGTTCGGGAAAAAGAATATGAGTGTCCCCGGCAAAGGTCATCAAAATAAACGTGTCGCGCGAGTTCAGCCCGTCTATGGCCAAACGCATGGTTTCCTTGGCCTTTTCAATCGGAAAGCCCGACATCGACCCGGAGGTATCGAGGACAAACACCAGTTCCTTGGGCGTCACCTCATCGGTCTTCACCCGATCCGGCGGCTGGAGGAGCAAGGTAAAAAAGCCATCCTTGCTGTTTCGATGCGTGAGTACCGCGTCGTGAATGTCCTCCCCCGCCACCGTATAGGTCAAGATAAAGTCTTTATTCGGTATGGTGGAAGATTCTTTTAGATGAATCTCGGTTTGGGAGGAGGTTGCCTGAGTCACCTCGATGTCGTGTGTTCGGGACTGAACACCGTGAATAGGCACACCAGCATCAATCGTGACGTGAAATGACAGATCATGCCCGGACCTGGTGCCGGGCCTCAGCACGGGTGGAGTGACGCGTGAAGCATCCGGCACCTGATCGGTATCATACGCCCAACCCCCACCAAAAGGTGGAGCTTGGGCAATGGGTTGGCCTGGGATGTAGCGCGGCCCCACCACCATGGGAAACACCACCGAATACACCCCGCGGTCATGAGACAGCGTCTCCACATAACTGATCGTCACCGTAATCTTTTCTCCAGGCAGGATATTGGCCACAGATTGTGTGAAAATATTCGGCCGCTCCTGATCCAATAAACCTGTCACATTACCCCGCCGTTTGGCCGCTTCATAAATTGCGCGGGCCTCCTCCCTCTTTTTGATGGCACCTTTCACTAGCCGGTCTCCGACAGTCAGGGTCATATCGTCGACTGCCGCATGCTGCGGAAGAGGAAAGGTATAGACGGCGTCGATTTTGTCGGGGAAAGGATTTTCGAATTGTTGGGTCACCTGGGCACGTGCGAGGGGTCCGCTGGCCTTAATGGACATATCGGTATGTTTAAGAGGAAAGGCTTGGGTTGGCCTCCCTTCTCGGTCTAGCCCTACCAGGTTTCCGGATTGCTCTCCACTCGCCCAACCTTCATTGGGAGGGGCACTGACATGGGCCACCGGCCCAGGAGAAGTTTTCGCACTGAGACCCCCTCCCACGAAAGCTTACAGCCCCACCAGCCCGCTTCCAACCACCAAGCCCCACGATCGTTTCCTGCCATATACAGCCTTCATGTTCAACCTCCTTATGTTTCGCGACCCCATGCCGCTTCATAGGAGGGTATGGCAGGACTGTTTGAATCCTTTCACGGAAATTGGTAGAGAATGGGGCGATTTAATCTGGAGGGGAGCTTTTTAATAGTATTCACTCAAATCATACTATTTTTTGGCCATTGCAAGAGCTGATTGGGGGAAAGTCACATGTGGACTCAAATCAACCCCCCCATTTGTTCTGGCGATTGCCAAACTTCTTATAAGATTATCACCGCAAGGAGGTTAAACCCCTTAACGATTCTTGAATTCAGTTTAGAGAAGAATCCATACTAAATCCTCGCATGGCGATCAAGCGGTTAGTCGCAAAAAACCAGAGGACACAACGGATTTATAGGCTTTTCAGGTATTCTATTAATGCCAGTCTTTCCTTGTAAGTTATTGGATCTAGATTTTCCTTCTCGAATTCGTGGCCTTCGTTGTTGGATTTACGATGCTTTGCTATTCCATCCTTGTCGGTCTTAATGTAACCTGTCACACCTACCGCGTACTCGTGGCCTGTATTCAAATTACCGAGCAATGATGTATCAAACACCAATTCAGGAAATTTGTTTACATCAAGTTGCTTAAAACCGACCTTGAATGTATCCAATTCACGCGTGCCCACGGTAAACGTTTTTGATCGACAGGTTTCTCCCGGTATTAATTCCTCCTCGTTCTTTCCTATGCACGAGCTGGGCAGGAAGAGTTCATACAGATTGGGAACAGATCCATTATGTAAATACGGGGCGGTCGCCCAAATTCCATTCAAGGGTCGGCCTTTATAGACATTGAGATATGTTGATAATTTATCATCTTCTGCGTCATTTTTATTGACAACTTCAAAGTCCACATGCCGATCGGCCTCAGTCGTCATACCAGGAATCCATGATTTCCAGGGGTTATTGGCCCATGCTACCGCATAGACTGGAAGGTCCCATATAACCCCATTAGCTAAAACTTCTCCAGTCAAGTGGGTAATTATATCCCCACCCTTAGCGCCAGTAGGGCTACCCTCTTCATCTGTTCTTGTCCTGCATCTCCGTTCGTTCTTCACATCAGGAAATTCATTTTGACCACAATACCAGATAACATTGTTTGCCATTGTTGGATCTGTCCCGATCTCCTTCACACTCGAAAATTGAGCGATCACTCTTCTTCCGCTATCTTGGCGATTAATAGGTTGATGACATGATGCACATCTGTATTTTTTGAAAACCGCCAAACCGAACTTCCAGTCGGGTGGTCCATTCTGCAAGTCTTTTATTTTTGCATCTAACTCATCCTTATTTAACTCATCTATTTCTTTTATTAATTTTTCTCTTTCTTCTATATCCTCGGGTAGCCCATTAGTTTTCGGTAACTTGTTGTCTTGTGCTAACTGCTCCCACGATGGGGACCATAATCGTTTGATTTTTCGTTCTAACGCCACTTGGTTCCATTTCCGAAGGGAAGAAGAATAGTTTCCAAAACCGAGGAGTGTGGGAACCAAGCCCGTATTTCGCTTTCCGTTATGAACTGTGGCAAACACTTCAAGGACTTCACTTGCGTTGCGACCCAAGGGGCCTAGACCTCCTTTACCAGTGTTGCCCGCAATTCCATTCCATTGGACAAAGTCATGATGTGGAGTATCCCATAGAAAAGGAAAACTGACTGGTGCGTTCGCTGGATGATACTGCTCCAGACTGGCCGGGGAGCGAATAGATTCTATCCGATTGAATATACGACCAAAAGCATCCAATCGCCCATATCCATAGCGTCCATTAAATCGGTTATTCGGTGGGTTATTTGGCCCTTCAAGGGGATCAATTCTTCTTTTTTGAGGATCGTCTTTTTCATGCAATAGAGGGTCGTCCTTTTGGTTGTATGATTTAATCTTCTTATATTGTTCTTCTAAGTACTCGAGAGACGCTAATTTTTCACTATAAGAAGTACCTGCGGTCAAAACATTCCGTACCAATCTTTTAAATTTATCTTCATTTTTGAACGTGTCCCATAAGGCCGCTTCGAGTTCCTGAAACATTGTCTGAAAATCCGCTAAGGCAGGCCCCCCATCAATGCGGATTCCCACGCTTATGCCTTTTTCTTGATTATTATAATTTACTTGTGTCGTATGACAGGCAGCGCAGGTAAAACCGATATAGTCTTTTCCTTCGTAGGAATCTTTTACCCAACCTACGGGTAACCAATCTTCATTGCCTTTTTTACTTTGCGGCAAAAATCGAAACCTATTCATGTTCTCATAGTCACGAAATAACGTTATTTTTCCCGCATCATCAGGACTATCTTTTCTTTCTAAGTATTTAAAAATATGGTAATCCATTAAATTAGAACCCTGCGAAGTATCGTAAAACCAGAGACTATCTGCCGGACTCCAGTTCTGCTTCGGGTAAACAATCTCTTTAGCGACGTCACCATATAAATCCTCATACTTTGTAGGTAGAGCCCCACGATCTTTATCGGGATCCAACCCCTGTGATGCGATAGTACAACCTGAAAAGACCGCGCATGCCAGAGAGATTCCTAAGTATTCTAGAACTCGAAAGAAAGTCATGATTTGCCCTCCCCTAGTGCGTGTAAACTCATAAGTTTCAGTCAGAACTAGTAATACATTTTAACCACAAGGCGGCTATTGTAATTTATTGATGATCATCTCTTATCCCTTTGCATCCTTTCGAATCAGGAAAATTCAGGCAGCGCCTGTATTCACTGACAATGGGATAGATTACTTTCCGCAGCCGATTCACGACACCCACAGGAAGATGTTCCTCCCATGCATGCCAAGGGTCAAAAGATTCGTTTTCGCAAACGCTCTCTTTCCAATTACCCAAATCCTGTTTGGGAATTTTGATTAAGGCAACCGATTTAAATTTCAATGTGCCTTTATTTTCCCATTCGATTTGGGAATCCTCGACGCTTATACCCTTGGGGCCTTCTTGAATTAAAAACTCCATGCAGACATCTTCTGCCTTTTCCAAATTATCTAATGTTTCATGCAGGGCCGTTCTCAAGTAATTTTCATCTTTTTCTTTAGGTTCACTACTTTTAATGGCTACACAAGATGAAGCAGCTTCAAGAAAATGGTGGGATTCCAACAGATATGGTTTAACAGAGAATTTGATTGCTCTACGTTGTAGATCACTCCTCTTTCCCAGAGCATAAGGAACCATTGAAAAATATTGGGTTTGCAAAGGATTTTTAACCTTCTTATCTTGATTAATAGTGTGATAAGCATTCCACATACCTCTGAGCCCTAATGCAAATGAGGCTTTAATGACTTTGACAAACACATTCGTGGTGTTTTGCGCTTGAAGCAGAGACAGGTAATCTGAGGGATCATCAAGAATAAAAACAGGATGATTGATTAAAATGAAATCCTGTTCCTTCTCTAGAGGCTTATTTTCAGTTTGGCCGATGTTATCCTTAAGCTGTTGAGTTAATTTAATGGCCATTCCTCTGGCATCAGGATCATGATCATTGCCCGCAGGGTTCTCGCTACTATTGGAGAACCGAATCAGGGCTTCATAAACTTGTCCATCGGCAAATACACCCTTGGCAAGGCTGGAATCCAAACCATGGTGTGTATGGAATTCAGCCTTCACACAGCCATTTTCCTTTGGATGAGCATCCCTAGAAGCCTTTTGGACCCCTTTCCCTTGGTTACGATCAACCGTGTACATGACTTCATCTGCGATTCTATAGGCTAGCGTTTTTTCATCCGGATATTCTTTTTCACTAAAAAAGTCGGATTTCGATTCAATTTTCGGCCATTCAAAATCCTTATCGTTTTTATGCTGTTCTATAATAGCCAAGTGAACTGGATGGTTAGGATGGGTTGGAACGGTATCGCAAGCAGTCAGAGTCAAGATAATCGCCACACAAGAGGCATAATTCATGTCAAGACCTCAGAAAAGAATTTAATTTTAAAGAGTTTTTAGATATTCAATAAGGTCCCATCGCTCACTTTCCGATAGCGAAGGGCCAATCACACCATTTTGACGTGGACCGTCACGAAATTCATGCCCGGCATTCGAATTGCCTGGGAGTGTCGTGTCAAATTTAAAATCTGTAGCATCCTTCTTTTCAGTTTCATAACCAACATGTGCGGGGTCAAAGTCAGAATGGCCTACGTAAAAAACATTCTCGCGTTCTTCTAAGGGTGATAAGAGTTGGTATAAATTGGGGATCGAACCATTGTGCAGATATGGGGCCAATGCCCACACTCCGCTATGCGGCCGTGCAATATAGGCCAATGGAGCTTGTATTCGATTTTGACGGTATCCATTCCAAGAATCCTGCTGGTGTTCTGGGATGGCCTGTTCGAGATATTGCTTGGCCATAATTTGGGACGTGAGATATTCAGCTGTATCTGCAACAGTCAACAAGCCCCAACCCAGGGGACCAGTGTTCACTGTGCGGCTGTGAAAGTTGGTCGCGGATAAAGGATCGGTTCCGATTTCGTTCAAAGGGATTAAATGAACGCTTTTGAAGCGTTGCCCGTTTTTATTGGGAATGGTCAGATTTGGTACATGACAATGGGCGCAATGTTGCTCATACAGTTTAGCTCCCCGACCGGCTTTTTCCTGGTTAAGAGGCTTCCCAAATATCTGAGAAGGCCAGACCGGAGGCCGAAGTGATTGAACAATTTCCTCGATCGCGGCTAAATCCTTTATGCTCACACTTGTTCTAAACTGATCATTATTCGGTTCTAATATTAAATTGGCGTTTTGCCCAATAGCCTGTAAAAGATTGCGTCCTAGGGGCTGCATGATTGAGCCATTCCATTGAACCCAATTCAAAGTCCAGGTATTCCAAATTGCAGGAAAACTGACAGGGGCATTAGCTGAACGTAAGTTACTCCTATCCAATTGTAGAAGAACGGAATTTCCACCTCGTCCGAGTGCATCCAATCGTCCCGATCCCCAATTGGTAGGGTAAAGTTCTATCTGTAGACTTTCGGCAACCTTTTGGGGTACCTGTTGTAGCCTTAAAAAATTCTTTACAGTTTTTTTCAAAATTTCCCTTGAATGTTCATTATATTGGTCTTTTAGAACAGCCTTCGAAAATCGGTAAAACTTCTCCTCATCCGAATGTTCTCCGACAAGAACATCTAGCCCACTGGCAATTTTTTCGGCAAAAACCATCGCATCAAATAAAGATGGACCACCATCGATTCTGATTGTTTGATCGTTGTAAGAAATTTCGCTTGTGTGACACGCAGCACAGGTCAAGCCAACCCACGTTTCCTTGCCGATCGAATCATATGTCTTGGCAAACCCTACTGGAAGCCGGTCGGAGTTTTTCAAGGGGTTGTGATCTGGAATGATACCAAGTTGCCTAAGGTTATCATCATCGAGGAATCGATTAATATTTTTAGCTTGCTCCAGCGCAAGGAACCATGAATAAGGAAGCAATCTTGTACCTTGTGGAGCATGATAAAAGTTTTGCCGTATGCCCTCATTGAAACCTTGCTCTAAATAATGAATTTCATTCTTTTGGCCTAAAGTTATTCCACACCACAACAACCCGAGAAGAACGGTTAGAATAAAAATTAATAAAAGGCGGGTGATTCGAGGACACATCATTCTTCTCTGCAAAATTTAGAGAATGATTTCCAATTAGGTAGAATCTGTCAGTAATTCCGAATAACGTGTAATCGTCTCTGCCCGCACAATTTGTGCCAGAAACTATGCACCTATTGAGTGGCCTCCAATAATGTAAAAGTTTAATAAAGATTCCCGCCGCAAGCAGCGGGGTATTCAAAGGATCAATTGTTTTCAGTTCTCATAAGGTAATCCCGTAGCAAGTCACGGGGAATTGAAAGAAATTAAAATTTCATTTTATAATTTAAAATTTGATTGAATGGTTTTTACTTTTTTATCCAAAAGGATACATCTAGTATCTAAAGGGATACATTCTTCACAAGTTATCTAATTCGTGCATTCGAAATTTTTTAGACCAAGTTTTTAGATTTGAACATTTAAACTTTCTTCATTCCATAGTGCTGAATCTTTTGCTGGACTACCGACATTTTGATGAGCTATTTCAGGGCTAGTTCTTTAACATTACGATGTTAGTCATGGAAGCTATCGCTCTCTGCTGCCGCAAAAACAACTCCCATCTTGTCGGGATAGGGATTTTCAAACTGCTGGGTCACCTGAGCCCGCGCAAGAAGCCCGCTGACCTGAATGGACACATCGGTATGTTTAAGAGGAAAGGCCTGCGTCGCCCTCCCTTCAGGGTCTAGCCCTACCAGGTTTCCGGATTGCTCTCCACTCGCCCAACCTTCATTGGGAGGGGCACTGGCATGGGCCACCGAGAAAGAATGCGTTCCCGTCCCGAAAAACTCCGCTCCCACGAGCGCCAACAACCCCCCCAACCCGCCTCCAACCACCAACCCCCACCATCGTTTCCTGCCACTTACAGCCTTCATGTTTCTCCTCCTTGTTTGTGGCGGCCCCATGCCGCTTCACAGGAGGGTATGGCAGGACTTTTTGAATCCTTTCAGGGGAGAAAGACGCTTTTTGTAAATTATATTGAATTATTCATTTACAGAGGTGATAATAAATTCCGGCAACAAGGAAAACCGGCCTGGCAAGGAAAGGAGAACGGAATTATGGCATCAGAAAACGTCAACGTCAGAGTGACAGGAGATCTTCGCAATCATCTCCAACAACAGATTGGCCAATATGGGTTGTATGAGAATGCGAGCGAATATATTCGAGACCTCATCCGACGGGACCTTAAGGACCGGAAAACCGCTTGGGAGTGGCTACGCCAAGAGTTAGAACCAGGCCTCAGAGCATATGAAAGTCAATTTATTCAAGTGACTGCTGCCGATGTGATTAGACGAAATACCAAATCCAAGAAGGCTAAGCCCTAATGGCTGGCTATCGATTTTTCCCCGCGGCGGATAAACGGCAGGATGAAATTTGGAGATATACCCACGAACAATGGGGTGAGGACCAGGCTAAAAAATACATTCGGGGTTTGCACGATCACCTACAAAAACTTGCCAACAAAGACATCCCATGGCATCCGCTTCCCACAGGCCTGCTTGTACCATCAGATTTAAACCTTTCGATCTTTTTTAGCCGTTACGAAAAGCATTACGTTTTTTTCCGGGAACTCTCCAGCAACGACATTGGCGTGATCAGCATTCTCCATGGAGCGATGCAGATCCCCGTTCGCTTGAATGAGGATTTGGAGAGAATTCTGAAAAAAGAAGAGGAATAGATTTTGCGATGCATTAAAGTTGGACCACAACTTCCAAATCTCTATCTATTAGGATGGAATGCAAATAAAAGAATCTATTAGGGCAGTTTGTCGATCGAAATCGATAGAGCGGGATTTTGGGCAAATATCAGATACTAAAGCTCCACTCTGATGGGGTTCAGTTAGGACTTGGGGGGGATCTTCAGTCCAGATAACCAGATCGGCTGCTTCTTCAAATTCAGTTATCGTAGGTAATTCCTTTCTTATCATGTCTATTCCACTAGTGGAATCTCCACACAAAGCGGATTTTCTTTTACTAGTGTAGGTTGAACCACAAATACCGCACCATCTATGCGTTCAATCAAAATCCCATCCGTGCCCACTTCGCTCCCAAGCCATTGGCTCAGATCATCGAGAGGATTGGATGAGAGCAACACTGTTATTACAGAAACAACGGGTTTTCCTAATGCATTGGTCAACTGACCGAGTGAAAATTCCACACGTTGGAATGATTTCACTTTGATCCCCTCGTCGGTTTTTCCTGTTTTGCCGGGGTCAATCGGTACCAGCTGCTGCCACTTGCCATTGCCAAACGATGCCAGCACGTAGAGATAACCGGACATGTTGGATTCAACGGCTAATCGGATTTCGGACCAATTTCCGATGATCTGCCGGATCTCCACTTCCTCATCCTCGCCGTCTTTCGTGTGCTGAACAAAACTGTATCGAATCCCCATAGCAGACTGACTGACGGATTCTGAAACCGAGGCTTGTCCTCTCACCTCTGCCGATCGTTTCCCCTTGACAGACGGCTTGACCTCCAACCGCAATGTTCCACTGGGCACTTGTTGGTCCGTATCTTTTCTCACAGGAATCAGTTCATCACCTAACGATGCACTCGCCGCATAAAACAGTTCTTGGGCGCTCGGAGGTGATAGGGGTGCCTCCTTTACAGCTTGGTCAGCAAGTCTGCCAGGGTCTGAAGCCTGTGGGGCCATATCTGGCATTGCCACTTCAGGGGTCTCAGGAACCACTAAGGGCTGAACCGACGGTTCGAACTGTGGCCGACTTGATGCTGAAGATGGTGGCGGTGTTTGCGCGACTTGTTCTTTTCCTCTTTCCCGGCGGATTGATTGACTCTTTTCTCTAGCGTGACTCTCCTTTTTGGCCACGGCTGGAGTTTGCCTGAGCCGGTCGACCTCGTTGGTCTCTACCCGTGAGGCTGGTTCAGGGATGGATTGAGGTTCCGCCTCAATCCCCTCTGTCTGAGCTGCTTTTCTCTCCAAGGCTTCCTTCTGTAGGGGTGCCTTCCCCTCCTCAGGAGGTTTCTGTGCCCGAAATACGACTTCGTCTCTTGAGGAGGATGATCTCGCCGCTTCCTGCTCCTGACTGACCGCCGGTCCCCATTCTTTTTCCATTTGCCAGCCAAAGATGAGCACTAATCCCAGGGCCGCAAGACTCCCCCCCCACGCAAGGTGGGAGGGTTCCCGGAACCAGCCCCACCATCCGGCCCGATCCCTGGTAACACCACCGGAATGGTCTTTTGTCTGTAGACTAGCCAGAATGCGCTGACGGGCCTTAGGATCGGCGAGCATGGTTTTTAAGGCTTCTTCATCGGCCAGGGCGTCAAACAGGGTCTGATCGTGAAGGACAGCCTCGAATAATTCTCGCTTTTCTTCGTCGGTCAGCGTATTGGTGGCATACCCACCAAGCAGATGTTCCAAGGATTTAGCCATTATTAAACTCTCTCCCCCGGTTTTCCCTTTGTGCCTTCACTGATCCGAGGAATGCCGTCCCAACGTCCTCCCATGAGAGCGAGAAGCTGTTTTCGACAGCGGGAATCCCATGTATAAATGGTGTTGATGGAAACTTCCCCAAGTATCTGTTGAATTTCCGGAAAAGTGTGCCCCTGGAGCTTCAACCGGAATAATTCCCGGCAGCGCTCACCCAGTTGCTGAAGCGCTTCGATCAATAGACTCACCCGCTCCTTCTGCTCCGCTTGGATCGACGGATCGCCTTCACAATCTGCTACAGGCCGGTCATCAATTGATTCTTGATTGTATTCCCCGCGCCGCAACGTTTTTCGATGGAGATCCAACATTTTGAACCGAAGAATTTGAAACGACAAGGGGACCAGTTCGGTCAGTTCCGTGACTTGAGAATATTTCTCGTGCAACACCATGAGGACCTCTTGGGCCAAATCTTCGGCCCCACCTCCCTTGATCCACGAGATGTCGCAAAGGCCACAATCCTTTCACGGATCTGCCCCATGATTTGATTACGGGTCATGGCCGGGTGCCCCCTTCCCGTTGTTCATGAACAGACCATCTAACGTCTGGATTCAATTTGCAATGGAAATCTCGTCGGATTGGGCTAATCCAGAAAAGCCACCCAATTTTTATGGGAGGGGTGCCCTCGTGATTCCTGAAGCTTTTGCGTATTGTACCAGTCGACTCTGATAAGAGTGGCAAAGCGCTAAAGAGCTTCAGAATCTATGTTGGCTTTTTTCAGCAGAGAGGCTTATGCACAAAAACTGCCTGCTAGCACCTCGGGAAATGTTTCTCGCGTCAAAGTGATGTCAAATATGCCGCAATAAACAGCACGGCCAGGCTCAGACCTAAAATGGTTCGTTGCACCCATACAACTTTACCGGAAAACATGAATGGCTGCGCGTTTTCCATTTTGCCTTTTGCCGGGGCACCATAGGGATCGAGGATAAGGTCATGAACAAAAATAAGTCCTCCCACGATAGCGAAAACAAAGAGCTTGAGCATCATGATTAAGCCCCAACTGGTTTCAAGACGGGCCGATCCGCTCTCATCCAACAACTGAGACGCTCCGGTAAAGACCAGTACCATTAAACTCACCCAACCCACCGTTTTAAATCGTTGTCCGACTTTTTTGACCATCTCCATCGCTTCCATCGACAGTGGCTTGGCTTTGCCTTCAGTCAGACTCGGCCTGACCACGAGCTGAACAAACATCCATCCGCCGATGAAGGTGATGGCAGCCAATAAATGAATCCATGTGACGACATAGGCGGGCATATTTTTTCTCTCCTACATTTTTTTGTTCATGGCTCATACCCTGCCATGATACCCACTGGAACAGGGAAAGATCACTAAAGAAATTGTTGTATTCTTTCGTCCCCTGACCGGATTAGAATATGATTTTGTCAACAGCCTTGGGAAGTCATGATGGCCTATCCGATGGCTTTCATTTCACACCATCTCATTCCTGATGTCTCCCATGACTAGAGGGGCATGCGATGAAGAATCAATTTTCCCTATTCCCGAACTCTTCCAGGACAGTTGGCCTGGGGCTTCTTAGTCTGTTAAGCCTTGTTGGATTCGGCGCCATTGACTCCTCATGGGGGGCGGAAGAAGACAAGGAGCGGTGGAATAAGAAATATGAGATCGAGACATATGTGTTTGGACGTGACCCCATCCCGTTTTTGAAGGACCACGTCGACCTTCTCCCCAAAGGGGCTGCCCTGGACTTGGCCATGGGTGAAGGGCGCAACGGTGTCTTTTTGGCCACAAATGGCTTTCAGGTCACCGGAGTCGATATTTCAGAGGCGGGTTTCAAAAAAGCTCAAGCCCTCGCGGCCGAGAAAGGGGTGACGTTGACCACCGTGGTTGCGGATCTGGAACAGTACTCTATTCCTTCCAATGCCTTTGATGTCATCATCTGCACTTATTACCTGCAACGGGATCTGTTCCCAAAAATTGCCACGGCTTTGAAACCAGGCGGGATGGTCTTGATCGAAACCTATACGGTGGATCATTTGCTATACCGCCCAAAATTTAATAGGGCGTTCCTATTGGAGCGGAATGAATTATTGACGGTGTTCCCTGGCCTGCGGGTGTTGCGCTATCAAGAGGTCGATACCGGGGATGCGGCCTTTGCCAGTATCCTGGCCCAAAAATCTTAAATTAACGGCGGAGCGTTCCTGCCTTGTCCCTCTGAAAAGATTCCTGCCTAAAACTTGCCGGGATGGATGACAGAAGGGAAACTTCTCTCCGTCGTCATTCCTGGGGGCCTTTGGCAGGAATCTCCTTACATCCTATCCCTCTATCCATTACCCCTCACTCCTCACTTTTTACGGAATAGGTTGCCGCTGGCAAGAATATTGGGGTACCCTTGCAGCTTCGTTTTGACATTTTGACTACACATGTAGCGAATAGAAACCCATGACTGAAACCACCACATCTCAACCCACTGCCGATACCTGGACAGGAGTCAGCCCCCAGGTCTTGGAGGGGGACATCCTCAATCAACGGGCCTGGCGCATGCCGGATATTGTGATTTATCAGCATGCCCCTGAAGAATGGTGGGTGGCCCCGCTTGATGAAGAATTACCCCTGATTCGCCTCAACCGCATGGGTGCAGCCTTGCTCGGCGCGATGGACGGCCGTATGACCATTGGCGCGCTCCTCAATCAGTATGGGAAATGGGTCTGCAGTCCGACCCAACAAAACGGCCGCTGGCATTTAGAACGGTGGGCCCAAGCACGGTTTTCGTTAGCCTACTATGGGACCGAACCGCCCAGCGGACACAGTGCAGAGGCGAAATGGGATTTGTTACTTCAAAAAGTGCGTGAAGGATGGCATCAAAATGTCAAAACTGAAACCGAAGACCATCTTTCTAAATTTCACGTCCAGGGCATTCAAGGACCTCACGGGCATTTTGAAATTATCGAAACCACCGTCTCCCATTTATTCCGCGAACCCTGCGAAGCGATGAATGGGCTCACCTATGGGCGGCTGCTCGGCAAAACCATGCGGCAAATGGGCTGGCTCTCTCCCAAGCCCAAACGCATTGTGGAAGTTGGTGCAGGTCTGGGTTATGTCTCAAAGGAACTGGCAGGAGAACTCACTGCCGAGGAACTAAAAGACATCCAGTACACCTTTCTCGATCTGACCGGTCCATTTCTGGGTTCCCAAACGTCCCTGGCTCGAAAAGCGGGATGGACAGCAACTGCCATTCAAGCCAATGCCGAACGGATGCCCTTGACAGACCATTCCGTCGATTTGTTAATCGATAATGAAAATCTCGCCGACATGACGCCCGTCCAATTCACAAGCGACGAACTCCTCATGTTTAAAGCTGGGAATCCGCTACATGAGGAGGCCTTGGACCTCATCCGGCGCATGCGCCTTCCCCTCTTACCGCCCTTTCCCGACGAGGTCATTTTCAATTTCGGGGCCATTCAATTTCTTCAAGAAGTCTGGAGGGTCCTGAAGCCGGGCGGACGCGCCATCCTGATCGAATTCGGCATCGAACATGATTGGCCCTCTCCCGTCAGACTGCCCGGTCACACCGAATATGAAGTACAATTCAGCCATCTTCGCCATACCGCCAAATGGCTTGGCTTCCGGGAGCAGTATTGCACCCTGCCGCAATTGCTGGGGATGAAACGGGATACCCAAGTGCTCTGTACGGGCGCGGCTTATACCTTGCGCCGGTTTTGCCGGGAACTTCAGAAACCCTTTTCCGTCCGCGCCTACACCGAAAAAGAATTGGGAAAGGCGCTCGGCGAGTTGCTCCCTAAACTCACCGGACTACATTACCACAACGTCTTAGACCCGGCCTGGTTTGGCCTGTGGGACTTCAAGGTTCTTCTGGTGGAAAAACCCGGTGGCCTGAGCATCGGCCAGCAACCGGCCTTCAAAGAATCCGGCGGCTTCCGCTGGTACACCCAACGGTAAGGTCAGGGCACCTTCGGTCTCCACCCTTCTCATTCCAAGTTTTTCAGTTTTCCGGCTTTGTCAACCAAGATCCCTTCGCGAAGGCCGAAGTCGCTGACGCGGCATGTGTCGAAGCCGAAGGTTTCCATGACTCTTCGTAGAATCACGGTGCCTGCCACGATGACATATTCCCGCCCGGGTTCGAGGCCTCGCATGGCCAATCGCTGCGGACCGATTTTGGTGGTGAGATCCTCCTCCAGCCGTTTGATTGTCGGCAAGGTTAACTCATAATTGTGGACCCGTGCAGACACATACCTGGGGAGCCCTTGGGCCATGGCTGCGAGAGTGGTAATCGTGCCTGCCGTACCCACGAGTGGGATTCGTGGCATGGGCCCGAAAGCCTTTGACGCTTTCGCCAGTTCCTGATCAATAGAGGCTTCCGCCTCATGAATTTCTTGTGCCGTGGGAGGATCGTGGTGAAACGCCCGCTCCAATAACCGTACAACCCCCAGATCCAATGAAATGACAGCTGGAGCCTTGCCTTCTTGAGCCAGGATACACTCGGTACTGCCTCCACCAATATCCAATCCTAAAAAATCGGTAATGGCGGGAGGCAGCCCAAAGCGAAGCCCCAACAAGGTTCGCCGGGCTTCTTCATCTCCCGTTAAGGCCTCTACTTCCCACCCGGTTTCTTGTGTAATTCGAGCGAGAAAGTCTTGTCGATTGTCCGATTCACGGACGGCGCTGGTTGCTACAACCACCGTCGCGTTGAGCGGATACTGCGATGTTTTTTCTTTCCAATCTTTGAGAGTGGCCACGACACGATCCATCGCAGCTTGTGATAACCGTTTGTGCTGGTCCACCCCTTCCCCGAGCCGGAGGATCCGCCGGTCGGCATCCACCACCTTGAATCCATCGGGTGGGTTCACTTCCGCAACCAACAAGCGACAGGTCAATGTGCCAATGTCAATTCCTGCGAGTAACATGTTTTCTCTGCTCCTGATGTTGACGTGCGCCTATTAAATGCTCCCTTACCTCATTATTCGCCAAGGTTTGGAGAGGACTGAAGGGGTCATGGTGACAGCCATTCCTGATAATCCGTTAAACTCCGGGGTATTGAAATTTTTCTGACTTCTTTTCCCATCAAAGATTTCTGTGTTAGGATTTTAAGCGGTTTTGTATCTCATCACTGATGGGCTATGGGCCCGTAACTTACAAAAGGAGAGAAGGATGGCGCAAATTCATTGCCGCAAATGCGATAAAGATGCGGAAGCGATCACGGACAACCTGTTTATGGGAAAGCTGGAAGAAGAGATTAAGCAGAAAGTCTGCCAGACCTGCTGGAATGAGTGGGCTGGCCCAGGTGGGACGAAAACGATGGTGATTAACGAGTACCAGTTGAATTTAGGAGATGAAAATGCCCGGCAAACACTGAAGACTCAGATGCGGACATTTTTGAAATTGGATGACACCACCGGCGAATTTAAAGATTATCGCCATTAATCCATCGATGCCCTCTTCCGATTCTTCAGGGTTTTGATTGATCCATCTTCCACACGGCTGAGGCCTCCAGGCTTTTTGGTTGAGCGGGACATGATTTATTATCCGACATTTATCAATCGGGGGATTTTGGGTTGCTCGCTCGTTGGTTATTTTGCCGGAAAAAGAATCATCTCATTTCCCAGGGGAGTTCCCCTTGAAGGATCAGCCATTGCACGGTAGGATCAATGTATGACTACACCTCTCGGAAAAGGGGTCTTCCTGATCGCCACCCCGGCTTTGCGCGATCCCAACTTTCGTCAAACGGTCGTGCTGCTGTGTGAACATGGGCCGGAAGGAGCGTTAGGTGTTGTCGTGAATCGTCCGACGGAGATGAATATTGCCGAAGTCCTTCCCCAAGTTCCGGTGCTAGAGGGCCAGGGGCATCGCGTGTATGCCGGGGGGCCTGTCCAAACAAACAGCTTGCTCGTGTTGTACCGTCTCAATGAAGAGATCGAAGATGCGCATGCGGTGCTCGATGGGGTCTATCTCGGCGGGAATATGGATACGCTCGAACGCATCCTTGAGCTTCCCGGTGAACAAGAATCGTTTCGGGCGTACATGGGCTATTCGGGCTGGGGGCCCGGCCAACTGGAAACGGAAATGGAAAGTGGATCCTGGTTAATTATGCCTGCCCGATCCCACCTGGTCTTCGACGGGGATTCCTCCCATTTATGGGGCGAGGTTATTCGAACTTTTGGAGATGAATATAAAGTGTACGCCCACATGCCCCTAGATCCCAATCTCAATTAAAGACTTCTTCGGCATCCCGGCTATCCTCAGTCGCCTTCCAACTGCTTTACAGGTGATTAATCAGCGTCCTCCCTTCAAGGGTTCAACATCCGGAATTGGCTAAAACCGATCCATTCCATCTCTACTCTCAACAAGACCTAAGCGCATTTCTTTGATAAGGTCTGGTGTATGACCGCACAGACCAAGCCAGGCCATTGGCTCAGAAATTTCTTCATCCTCCTCGTCAGTCCCAAAATGCTGGTCATGCTGTTGACCGGTTTCTCTTCCGGCCTTCCCCTCCTGCTCACCGGTTCTACTCTCAAATTTTGGATGCGGGAAGAAGGTCTCGATTTAACGACAATCGGGTTCTTCGGATTGGTCGGTCTCCCCTACACCCTGAAATTTCTTTGGGCTCCAGTGATGGACCGCCTCGTTCCGTCTTTTTTAGGAAGACGCCGGGGATGGATGCTCGGCACTCAAATTTCATTGATGATCGCCATTGCATCCCTCGCCTTCACGCAACCGGCCGTTCATTTACCGGCCATCGCCGTGCTGTGCCTGCTGGTCGCGTTTTTTAGTGCCAGCCAGGACATCGTGCTGGACGCATATCGCCGGGAATCTCTCTCTGACGAGGAACTGGGCATTGGATCCGCCATGTTTATTTATGGCTATCGCATGGGAATGCTGGCCGCTGGAGCGTTGGCATTGTTCCTTGCCGATCAGGACAGCCTTTCTTGGAATGCCGTCTACTTCATCATGGGTGCCATGATGGTCATTGGCATTCTCACGACGTGGTTTGCCCCGGAACCCGCCATTCCGGCTCCGCCGCCTGCTTCCTGGCAGGAAGCGATCATGGGTCCCTTTATGGACTTTTTTAGCCGTCCGGGTTCTCTCACGATTCTTCTGTTTATCCTGTTGTATAAGGTCGGCGATAGCATGGCTTCAGAAATGCTCTCCCCCTTCATGGTGGATCTTGGCGTATCAAAAACCGACTACGCGGTGATTGTCAAAGTCTTCGGAATGGTTGCGTTGATTGCCGGGGGACTGATTGGGGGTCTGGCAGTCTATCGCCTGGGGATCGTTCCCTCCCTTCTGATTTTAGGTTTCTTGCAAATGATTTCGACAGCGGGATTTGTGATTCTCGCCTTTACCGGCAATCACCTCCCGACCCTCACCGCCGTCATTGCCTTTGAAACCATTTCGAGTGGGCTCGGACAAACCGCGTTCGTCGCATTTATGGCCAGCCTCACCAATAAGCGATTTACCGCGACGCAATATGCCTTGCTGACCAGCTTCATGGGAATTCCACGCGTCTTTGCCGGCTCCACTACGGGATTCTTGGCTACCTGGTTGGGATGGGAAGGGTTTTTTATCCTCTGCACCCTGCTGGCCATTCCCGGTCTCATGCTGATTGGACAGCTTCGCCGACTGGCCCACGACCCCACGAAGCAAATCGTCACAACAAGGGCATGACGTTTTTGAGATGGTCACTGTAAATCTCCCTTTCCCGGATTCGGGCGCCACGAGTGTGACGTGAATCAGGATTCACCTGATTAAGGAATCTCAAGGCTGGCGTTCTCTGATCGCTATTCGGGTTTCCTGGGAAACCAGGGGATAAACGCACTGGTGCTGCGTTGATAGTTCCGATAATCATCTCCACGGCTTGCCACAGCCTGAGCCTCAGCCAAAGGTACGCCCGTGATCCATAATAAGGCACTCATCATGAAAAGAGGCCAGACGACGGCCATCCACGACCAGGGCAGGCCGACTGCCATCGGAACATACGCCCACCAATGCACGCTTTCAAAAAAATAATTTGGATGTCGGGAGTACCGCCAGAGTCCAGTCCGTAATGTCTTTCCTTTATTCATGACTTTGGACCGGAACACTTCCAGCTGACGATCCGCAATGGCTTCTCCGCTGACCGCCAGAATATATAGACCCACACCGATCCCATCCCACCATCGGAGACCAGGGTGAGGATGACTCATGATCCAGCATAAAAGCCCGGTAAAAAATATACAGGCAGGAACTTGCAATTGAAAATAGAGGAATAGGCCGATCTGCTCCCACCGTCCCAGAAGCTGCCGGACTTTCCGATAGCGGGCATCTTCAGAATGATTCCAGACTCGATGAATGAATACATGGCCGCCAAGTCGAATGGCGTACAGGCTGCCCATTCCCATGATGACTATTCGTCGAGTAACGTCGCCTTCGCTCGACAGACTACAGGCGAGGACCAGGATGAATAATCCTCCACAGAACCCTACGTCAGCCAGGGATGCGTTTTCGAATCGAAGATGGAGAAGCCATAACACACCCAGCAGGCCCATCAGTCCCGGAAGCCAGATCCAGAAGTTCAGGAGGGAAAGTATTTCCCAGGGCATATGGTCTCTCGAAGAAATTCTGAGATAGAATCAGAAGTTGTGATGAAACGAATGATGGCGGTCAGTTGGCCGTCAAGGATAAGGGGCTCCTGACGATTCCCTCTCCCGACACCGGACTTAAATTTGGTTCCACTACAAACACCCGGTCGCCGGACACCTTACCCTCTTGGATCAAATAATCCCGAACGGCCTGGGCCCGTTCTTGAGCCAGAAGACGAAGCTGCTCGTCTTCCACCTGGATCGCTTCAACCAATTTGGATTGCATCTGCGCTATTGGCAGAAGACCAGGAGCTTTGCCTTCTGAAGAAGGAGGAGGGGTTTGGGGTTGAGTTCCAAACTTTTCAACATATAACTCTGAAAGCAACCGACGTTCCTCATCTGGATTCAGTTCAATCTGTTCGACAGAAACCCCTTTCATTTCAGAAGCAGAACCTTGAACAAATTTTCGCATTTGAAGTTGTTTCCGTAATTGCCCGACGGCCAATGCCTGTCGATCAGCCAGAGGATCTGCCGTACCGGTGATTTCCAGTCGCAAGGCAGGCCGATCATCGAGTGCTTGACCAATCACACGAAGTTTTTCCTGTTCATGAGAAGGCAATTGGGCTTCCCCCGTTGGAAAGGTGATATACTGCAAATCTTCTCCACTGACACCAAGCAATCCTCCAATCATGGCAAAAGGAGAGGTGGCGATTTTCGTCAGGAGATTTGCCAACGCGTTCCAGATGACCCTTCCATAACTAAAATCCGGATCGCCCAAATTGCCTCGAACCGGAAGATCAATGTCAATTTGCCCTTTTCGATCTTTCAACAAAGCCAAAGCCAGGGGTATCGGCAACGACATGGCATCCGGACTATTCACCTTTTCACCCATCGCAATTTGATCGATTAACACCTTATTTTCTCCTGCTAATGTCTTTTCAGAAATTTTATACGCCAGATCCAAAGAGAGCTTGCCTCTATTGATGGGATACCCGGCATATTTCCCCGAGTAAGGCGAGATGGTGGGAAGATCCAGATTTTTAAAAGTAAAAGCCAGATCCGTATAGGCATCTTCACTCAACGGATTGATTTGCCCGGCAATTTTAAATGGAGCGTATTGATCCACCGTACCTTCTAAGGAGACATCGGCTTTCGCCAGTTGGTCCGAAGAGAGCCCTTTAATCGTGCCGGTCAGTCCCTCAATTTGCGTCACCACATTGGGAGTAATCGATAAATCTGCAAACTGAGCTAGGAGATTGGTAATGATGACGAAACCTATTTTGACCGGAGTTGTTGTTTCTCCGGAAGATTCAGACTTTGGGGACTCCTCGCCTGATGAAGCCTCTTCTTGAGACTCCGATCCTGGTGGTGAAAACAACCGGTTCAGATTCATTCCTCCATCCGCATCAATCGAAAACACGACGGCAGGGTTCACCAGTTCAATTTCCTGCAGATTCACTGAGGTCGGTTCAACCTGAAGATCCAACTGTTTGAGTCCCAACCTATTCCACTTGAGAAAAGTTTTGGTCTGCGTGGGATCTTCAAGGGCCAATTGGGATATTTTCATTCCACCCTGAAAAGTCACCATAGGGTGGGCAGAGGAGCCTTTCTGAAATTTGGTCTTTCCTTGAATGGTGAGCGCACCGCTTCCGAGACCAAATTGCGCAAACGGGGCGACATAGGGTTGAAACGGCTTAAGGGCGATATCGGTCAGCAACAAGTCCAGTTCAACGGTCAGGGGGTCAATCTCAAGAGTCCCCTGCAATTGGGCTTTTCCGGTTTGGTTTATCTGAAACGAGAGATCGACAGGAAGCGGCCGATCCAAAGCCAAGGACACATCAGAAGTGTGAAAATGAAGCGTTTCCAATAACAGTGTGACGGGGTCTTCAGGTTGGCGATCCTCAAAATCAATGGTGAAGTTATCCAGTGCAAGATCCTCAATGACCACCTTCCAAGGATTGGTTGACGTGGAAGAAGGCTCTGGTGGTTTATCGGCGTGACTTCCAGTGTCCACTGGTAAAAACAGCGTTTGATAATTCACCACGCCATCTTTCCCGATCCATCCCGTAAAACGGGCATCCCGTCCCATCACAGTGGGAATGGTCACCTCCTGTTTAGGCACATCAACGGACACGTTGTTCACTTCAAACAATGGGAGTGTCACCACCGGTTCCGACGCGACTTTCTCCTGAATCTGTAAATCTTGAACGGTCAGGGTACCCCCATCGACCAGCACAGCCACTCCCTGATCAGTCGTAGACAATTGATAGTGCGCGTTCACGGTCACCTGTCCTTGGGGAATGCGAAATCGAAACTGATCCTGTACATAGTCCCAAAGTCTGGGCAATTGGTAATCTTCAAAAACCAAGCGGCCTTCGGACTGAAACGGCTCCAGCGTCACCGTTCCTTCCCAGCTCATTTTTTCACCTGCACTTCGCTCAGCCGACAGCGCATAGGAATTAGCCTGACCTTTCTGGGTACTAAAGTGTTCCAGCGTAAGATTGATTGGCACGAGATGCGCCACAAACGGAGTCGGACGGGCATGATCGCGAAATTCCAGCAATCCCTGTTGAATCGCGAGCTGCGCAATCATCACAGGAGGCACCCCCCCGTCCTCTTCCTGAGCGGAAGGGGGAGGTTCGGCTTGATCCTCTGGAGTCGCCAAGGTCTGCACTAGATCCTGAAAATTCAGTGAGCCATCCTGGCGCACCACCGCCAATCCATAAGGAAGCCCCAATCGAATTTGTGCAAAGGTGTAGGCCCGGTTGACAAGGGAGGCACCCGGTTCGAAATCAATGAACAGTTCATCAAACCCCACCAAAGATGAGCCATCCTGTTCCTGAATATCAAATCCTTCCACCTGAAGCTTAAAAAGAAAAGGATTAAACCGGGCGTCTTTGATCGAGACGGGCCGATGCAATTGTTCAGAAAGCCTGGGAGGAAGCTTCGTTTTGATCATCCAGGGAATCACCCAAAAACCAATCAAGGCGTACAGGACTACCAGTCCCAGAACAGTGAAGAGAATAATTTTGACCGTTTTCGTCATGAAAGGGAAAAGGGAGCGCTAAAAATGAGATTTACTCATTTGGTTCACGCCAAAGACGCCTCGGACAACTCAACGTTGACCGGACCGTTTGACGCGTTGGTCTATGATAGCGGCCTGGATCAGTCAGAGCTAGCTTCATAGAGAGCAGAATGATGATAACCCTCATCTCTCCTACCATCTGAAATGACCTGACTTAGAAAGATCTTAGCACCCAAATGCTTGATTGCCTGACGACAAAAGTTACGAAAATTCTGACTTTTACCCCGATTACACCCTGGGTTGAGCCCTTGTGGACATTTTCTTGTCTTGACAGGGTTGGAGGTTGTTCACTATTGTCTCGAGTTTGTTTAAAATGACGTAATTACCATTGGGTCCCTTTTCATGTTTACCACGCTGACAGAAAAAATCGAAAAAGTTTTCAAGCAGTTACGCGGCCAAGCCGTTCTGACTGAACAGAACATTACTGACGCACTGAAAGAGGTGCGTCTGGCCCTGCTGGAAGCGGACGTTAATTTTAAGATTGTTAAGGATTTTATTGAGAAAGTTCGGGAAAAAGCGGTCGGGCAGGAAGTTCTCAAAAGTCTGACCCCCGCCCATCAGGTGGTGAAAATCGTCTGGGAGGAGTTGCGAGACCTCCTTGGCCATGAACAAAGCGCCCTTCACCTATCATCTCACCCTCCTACCGTCATCATGATGGTCGGGTTGCAAGGGTCCGGGAAAACCACCACCACAGGGAAACTCGCCAATTATTTTAAATCTGAAGGCAAGCGAGTCCTGTTAGTCGCTGCCGATCCTCGTCGCCCTGCCGCCGGAGATCAATTGGCGTCGTTAGGGACTGACCTGGATATTCCGGTCCATCGTGGAACCAATGAGGGGCAACCCGGAGCCCAGGCCGTGCAAACCTGTCGAGATGGAGTCACCAGGGGACGAGAACACGGGTACGACGTGGTCATTCTGGATACCGGTGGACGACTGCACATCGATGAAGAATTGATGCAGGAACTGGTCGATATCAAAACAGGAGTCCAGCCACAGGAAGTCCTATTGATCGCTGACTCCATGACCGGCCAGGAAGCCGTCTCCGTTGCCGAACGCTTTAATCAAACACTAGGTCTCACCGGCGTCATTTTGACTAAAGTCGAGGGTGATGCCCGCGGCGGGGCGGTACTATCGATCCGTGCGGCGACAGGGAAACCCATTAAATTTTTAGGCATCGGAGAAAAACTTGATGCCTTAGAACCCTTTTATCCCGACCGCATGGCCTCCCGCATTTTGGGCATGGGCGATATGCTCACCCTGATTGAAAAAGCACAGGAGAACTTTTCGCAAGAACAAGCCCTGGCATTGCAAAAAAAGGTTTCGAGTAATACCCTGACTTTGGAAGATTTTCGTGATCAGATTAAACAGGTGAATAAGTTGGGGTCGTTCGATCAGATTTTGGACATGCTCCCAGGCGGACAAAAAATCAAAACCATGATGGGCTCGGCTACCGCTGAGAATGCCACCGTGCCCGAAAAAGAAATGAAACGGGTTGTCGCCATCATTGATTCGATGACTCCGCGCGAAAGACGGGATCATACGATTTTAAATGGAAATCGGAAAAAGAGAGTGGCAAAAGGAAGCGGAACTTCTGTTCCAGAAGTCAACCGGTTGATTAAGCAATTTTTGGATGCCCGACGTATGATGAAATCGCTCGTCGGAGGACAAATGGGGATGGGTAAGGGGAAAAAGCGACGGAAGCTGATCCGGGCCATACATGCTCGGTAACAGTTGAAGCCTCCAAGAGTTTTTTTATTCGTCCATTCACTTTTTAGCTATAAAGAAGAGGAGATTGCCAGTGGCAGTACATTTACGACTTACACGAATGGGCCGGCATAAACGGCCGTTTTATCGAGTAGTGGCCACCGATGCCCGCATGCCGCGGGACGGTCGGTTCCTTGAGGTGATTGGGACCTATGACCCTCTCAAGGAAAGTGACAAGGCTTCGTTTAAGGAAGACCGTGTGTTGGATTGGCTTCAGAAAGGGGCACAACCCACCGATTCGGTCAGGGGATTATTACGAAAAACTGGCATTCTTAAAGCCTTTCGCGAATCCAAGCAATCCTCAGGAAAATAATCTCCTGTTGTAAGGGAAGGTGAGAGATTTCGCCATGGTTCATCCTGCCACGAACCGCATCGAAATGAGACAGGTATGTTGATCAACATGGGGATTCCTGAGCAATCGATTCCGTCCATGGTGGTCATTGGACGAATCCTTAAACCATTTGGTGTCCGCGGTGAAGTCCGGGTTGAATCGTTGACGGATGTTCCGGGACGGTTTGAAGGATTACAGACTGTGACGCTGGCCCTTCCGGATGGAGGGAACGTGGAAACCATGGTGACCTCGGTTCGGCAGATCAATCAAGGGGTTATCTTAGGTTTTTCAGCGTTTTCGACGCCGGAAACTGCCGCCTCCTACCGGGGAGCGTGGATCCAGATTCCGGTGAGCCAAAATCTTCCCCGTGACAAAGATACGTTTTATCAGTTTGAATTAATCGGCCTCCGGGTTGAAGATACAGATGGTCAAACCATTGGAAGCATAGAAGAAGTGTTGGAATATCCCCAACATCATGTCCTAGTCATTCGAGACCAGGATCAGGAAGTACTCATCCCTGTAAGTCGACGGACCGTTGAAATGGTGGACTTACCACATAAGGTCTTGCGGTTAACCTCGCGTGAATGGTGGGATGTCACGTATGCGTTGTGACGTCCTGACACTGTTCCCAGAGCTGATTCTCTCCGTGGGCTCACAGAGCATGATGAAGCGCGCCCAGGATAAAGGCCTGCTGACGCTTCACGTCCACAACCTTCGAGACTACACAGATGATCCGCATCGAACCGCCGATGATACTCCTTATGGGGGCGGTGGAGGGATGGTCATAAAGGCCGAACCGATTTTTCGAGCCATTGACAGGATTGAACAAGACCTGGGGGAAATACGCATGATCGTTCCTTCCCCACAGGGCATTCAGTTTTCTCATGGCCTCGCTCGTGACCTCAGCCTGGAAACTCGCCCCTTGATGTTTATTTGTGGGCATTATGAAGGGATCGATGAGCGAGTCAGAACCCACTTTCCGGTTGAAGAGATTTCCCTCGGGGATTACGTGCTGACAGGTGGTGAATTGCCCGCACTTGTGATGATTGATGCGGCCATGCGTCTCATCCCTGGAGTTTTGGGTGATCCACATTCCGCTCAACAGGAATCGTTTGTGGAATCCTTATTGGATTTTCCTCATTTTACCAAACCCGTTGAAATGCGCGGGATGTCCGTTCCCGATATTTTAATGTCCGGCAACCATGAAGCGATCCGCCGTTGGCGTCGAAAAGAATCGCTGCGCCAGACACTGCTGAAACGCCCGGATCTGTTAGATCGCCATACCTGGAGCAGTGAAGATCGTCAGTTATTGGAAGAAATTGAACAAAACTATACCTCGACGTCCTGTAGTACGACGAGACCTTGAAGGAGGGAGACTCTCATGAATCAGTTGGAGCGTTTAGAACAGTCGTTGGCACAAGGAACCGTGCCATTTTTTGAAATTGGAGACACGGTGAGAGTCAAGGTGCGCGTCGTGGAAGAACGACAATACGGGAAAAAGAAAGAAGAAGCGAAAGAACGCATTCAAGTGTTTGAAGGCCTGGTGATCGCACGCAAAGGCCGCAAGGTGGCCGAAAACTTCACAGTTCGTAAAATATCCTTTGGCGTCGGGGTCGAACGGATTTTCCCGCTTCACTCACCCAACCTTGCCGGCATCGAAGTCGTGAGAAAAGGGCAAGTGCGGCGCGCGAAGTTGTATTACCTTCGAGACAAAAAAGGCAAGGCTGCCAAAATTTCAGAACGGGAATTTTCGCGAGTGGCCAAAGCCAGCAAACACGCAGCGGCTACGGCAGTTGAAGTTCCCTCGACCGGTGAATCGGAAAGTCCTGAAGAATCCCAATAAGGCAGGAGAAAGGTCTAACCTTTCCCTGCACACTGACTCCTTCAGTTTAGGGTATGGGTCCTACAGATTTTTTTGAACAAGCTGCTCGAGCCCGTGGATTTCGTCGCATTGCAGGACTGGACGAAGCCGGCCGCGGCCCTTTGGCCGGGCCGGTGGTCGCAGCAATTGTGATCCTTCCCCGCGGTTGGTCACCCGACCTTCTTGACGATTGCAAACTTCTGTCTGAACAACAACGCCAGACGTTGTATGAGGCGATTACCGTCCGGGCCTTTGCCTGGTCCGTTGGCATGGCATCAGAGCAGGAAATTGACGAACTGAATATTCTGGGTGCCACACGATTAGCCAGCTGCCGGGCCATTGAACATCTTTCCATCACACCGGATTATCTCCTGCTTGATGCCCTACACCTCCCTACCGTTTCCGTCCCTCAACGACCGGTCATCAAAGGCGACCAACTCTGCCTATCTATTGCTGCCGCATCCATCCTGGCCAAAGTGTCCCGGGATCGTATGATGAGCACCTATCACAAACGCTTTCCTCAGTATCAGTTTCATCTCCATAAGGGCTATGCGACACCGGAACATCTCAAACGCTTACACCAGTTCGGCCCTTGTCCTGGCCATCGACGAAGCTTTCGGCCTGTGCAAGCCTGCCTGGATGCGTGATCGTTTGCATGACCTCTCCTTCTCAACATTTCGGTCGATCGGCAGAGGCCTTGGCTGAACAATGGCTGCAGAAAAAAGGCTATCACATTCTCGAGAGAAATCTGCGCCTAGGCGGCGGAGAATTGGATCTTATTGCGCAACACCATGACACACTGGTGTTTATTGAAGTCAAGGGACGACGCACCACTCAGTTCGGCGGGGCGCCTTATGCCATCGATGACCGCAAAAAACGCCAAATCATTAAGTTGGCTTCCTATTATCTTTCTCGACACGGCCTCAGCAACCAACTTTGCCGGTTTGATGTTATCCTGATCACTGGAACTGGCCAGGATTCTCCGAAATTAACTCACCTGAAACAGGCTTTTGAGGTTTCCAGCTCCGACTGGCAATGGTAAATTAAACGGATCTGCTTCAGAATGAGGCCCAATTTCTGAATTTGGACGATTAACGTCTCTTTGCTTGAGACAGCACCAAGAAGGGAAAAGATGGGATACCCCCTTTCTCTCATGGGCATTTCAATGCCCGGGTAATCAGTTAGCATGATTCAATTATTTCACGTCACGAAATACTACGATGGTTGCCTCGCGCTCTCAGATATTTCCCTGCGAATCGAAAAAGGCGAATGCGTGTTACTCACAGGCCCAAGCGGGGCCGGCAAGACCACCTTGCTCAAACTTATTTTTGGAGCGGAACATCCTGATGAGGGACAAATTCTCGTCCAAAATCGAAACATCGCCCGCCTCCGTCGATCCGATATCCCGTATCATCGTCGAACCATGGGGTATGTTCTTCAGGATTTCAAGCTGCTCCCACAGCGGACTGTCTTCGAAAATGTGGCACTCCCACTGATTATCCGGGGGTTGTCATCGTTCGAATCACGGAGAAAAGTCACGGAAGCCCTTCGGGCGGTTGGCATGGAACACAAAAAAAGCACCATTGCTTTTGTGCTCTCCGCCGGGGAGCAGCAACGGGCTTGCATCGCCCGTGCCATTGTGAACAGTCCGATCATCCTCCTGGCAGACGAGCCAACGGGGAATTTGGACCCACAGCTCACCACCGAAATCGCTGCATTATTTAAAGCCATCAATACCCGAGGAACCACAGTCATGATGGCAACACACAACCGACAAGTGGTCGAGCAATTGAACGGGAGGATTCTCCGACTGGATTGTGGGCACCTCTTGTCCGATCAAGGAGCCTATACGTGAAACGGTTCTGGTATTTTATCCGTGAAGCCTACACCAGCATCCACACCCATCAAGCGAGTACGCTGATTGGCATTGTCACGACCGCGTTTACCCTGACCAGTTTTGGAATCTTTCTCCTCCTGTACCATAATGTGCATAATATACTTGGACGGGTACAACACAACATTCAAATCATTGTGTACCCCAAGGATAATATCGAACCTGGCAAGCTTCACGATCTACAACAAGCCATCAAAACCGAGCCCGCGGTGGATTCCCTGATCTTTATTTCCAAGCAAGACGCGTTAACGGAATTTACACATCAATTTCCTGATGAAGTGTACCTCTTGGAAGGCCTTGGCGAGAGCCCGTTTCCCGCTTCACTGGTGTTGACCATGGCCGCGAAAACTCCAACCACGGACATGATTTCCAACCTGGTCAATCGCCTGCAGCACAATCCAGATATCGAGCGAGTTCGGTATAATCGAGATTGGATCGAGCGCCTGACCCTCCTCAGCGCCTATATGGAGTTAGGGGCGCTGGTCGTTGGAGGCATTTTGGCCTTAGCGTCCATTACCATTATTGCGAATACCGTGCAACTCGCGTTTTATGCCAGAGAGCAAGAAATTGAAATCTTACGGTTAATCGGAGCAACCAGTTTGTTTATCAGTATTCCCTATCTTATTGAAGGGGCAATTTTAGGGGCCGCCGGAGGTGGCGTTGCCCTGGGATTCCTACGCGGCGGGTTTGAACTCTTCACACACAAAATCCAAGGATTGAGTGTGTTTGGAGGATTTTCCTCCGTTTTTGAGTTTTTCCCGCTTCCACTTTCACTCCTTCTGATTGGAGGAGGTATTCTGATGGGGTGCCTGGGAACACTAACCACCATCTATGGTTCTATGCGATTTCGTCTATGACTCTCTTCAAAACATCATTGAACACGGGAGTGGTCTTCTCCGGGCTGCTCTTTCTCTTGAGCCAAGCTGGTTGGGGTGCCGATCCCTCAACCATCAAAGAGGAAATCACCCAGGAACGCCTGCGGTTGAAACAACTCAATCAAGAAATCGCAGAAACCCAAAAAAAGGCACAGCGGATCGAAAAGAAGCATGGGTCGGTATTGAAAACGATCGAAAAATTGGACAGACAGCTCTACGACCAAAAGAAAGAACGCAACCACATCAATCAACAGATTAAAGAGAAAGACCAGGAATTGGCCAACCTGAGCACGAAGATTGCTGAATTAGGGAAAGACATTCAAACCCGTCAATCCTCCATTTCCGCCCGACTTCGGATATTATATATGGAAGGGCGCACAGGATATTGGAAAACGCTCTTCGCGGCCGATTCATTCACCGATGCCGCTCATCGGATGGATTATATTTCCTGGGTGGCTCAACGGGAGCATCAACTTGTCCGACAATTTCAAGAAGACCTTTCGAATCTCCAATTGCTCAATGAACAACAGACCAACGCTCGCGAGGAACTCCTTCACCTCCAGGGTGAAACCCAACAAACCATCCAGAAAATGTCAGGGCTCAAACGTCAAAAACGCACAGTATTGGTCAGTCTCTCCAAGGAAAAAGATTCCCATGAACGCATGGTTGAAGATCTCCAGAATTCGGCTGAACAAGTGGATAAGCTTCTCAAAGAATTGGACCAACGATTTCAGTTGGCTCAATCTCGGATGCGCCAACCGCCCGGACGTCTCCCCTCTCTTGGGTCCCTACTCTGGCCAGTGGAAGGAAAAGTGGTCTCGTATTTTGGTCGGCAAAAACATCCAACCTTTGATACATTTGTGAATAAAAAAGGCATAGAAATCCAAGCCAAGGAAGGCAGCCCCATTCACTCAGTTTCATCGGGAAAAGTGGTCTATGCCGATTGGCTCAAAGGATACGGCCTCGTGGTCATCGTAGACCATACCAATGGTTTTTATTCCCTGTACGCCCATGCCTCGAAAATCTTAGTGGCCGAAGGAAACTCCGTGACCAACGGACAAGTCATTGGCGAAACAGGCGAAACAGGGGTAACAGAAGAAGGCGCCCTCTATTTTGAATTGCGAAAAGGCACCACCCCTATCGATCCTCTGAAATGGCTGGCAAAACGGCCCTAATCGATTAACTGAAAGAAGGAACGCCACATGTCACATGAACGATTGTCGACGGTAGTGATTTCTGGTCTGACCTTGACCGCCATCCTCTTTGTGGGCATTTTAATCGGAAAAGGAGGAGATCGGGCGGGTTATGCCAGTGAACCATACGAAGAATTGCAGGTCTTCGCCGAAGTGCTCTCCCAAGTCAAGAAGCATTATGTGGAAGAAACAAAAACCAAAGACCTCGTGCAGGGCGCCCTTCGAGGCATGCTGGCCGGATTGGATCCGCATTCGTCCTTTATGACCCCAGACATGTTTAAAGAAATGCAAGTCGAAACCAAGGGAGAGTTTGGCGGACTCGGCATCCAAATCGGTATAAAAAACAATCGGCTGACCGTGATCTCCCCCATTGAAGATACCCCGGCTTTCGATGCTGGCATCCAGCCCGGCGACACCATCATCAAAGTCGACGACAAGCCGACCAAAGATCTCACGCTCATGGAAGCCGTTCAGCAAATGCGAGGGCCACGCGGAACATCCGTGCAATTGACCATCGAGCGTGAGGGCATGGAAAAGCCGCTGGTCTTCACCCTCAAACGCGATATCATTAAAATTCAAAGTGTTCGCTCCAAACTGTTGGAAGGCAATCTCGGATACGTTCGATTGAGCCAATTCCAAGAAGCCACAGCCGACGATCTGACCACAGAATTGGAAAAATTAGTATCCAAGGAAATTCAAGGCTTAATCATCGATCTCCGGAATAATCCCGGCGGCCTATTGACCGCCGCAGTGGGAGTCTCCGAACAATTCTTAGAATCTGGTCGCTTGGTCGTCTCCATACAAGGACGAAACAGCAAGAAGGATGAATACCGCGCCAAAGCCAATAGTAAAAACTATCAATATCCGATGATTGTTTTGGTGAATCATGGTTCTGCCAGTGCCTCGGAAATCGTGGCCGCAGCGATGCAGGATTGGGGAAAAGCGGTGGTCATCGGCACCACAACCTTTGGAAAGGGGTCTGTCCAAACGATTCTCCCTCTCTCCGATGGATCAGGCCTTCGGCTTACCACGGCGAAATACTATACGCCAAAAGGCAAGTCTATCCATTCCGTCGGCGTTCAACCCGACATTGTGATTGACCCGAAGCCCACCCAGTTGGCGAAACAGGAAACCCCTGAAGGGAAAAAAGAAGGAAACGCCGAGGACCCCCAAGCACCCTCTGCGGCTAAACCCCCGGCAAGCTCGCCCCCGCCCCCGGCCAATTCGACGCCTCCGGACAAGGATCAGGCTCAGCCGATTCCACCCGAAGACGTTCAATTGTTAAAAGCTGTGGAAATGTTGAAATCCTGGAAGGTCTTCAAGCAGCTACGACCGGCCGCGTAACGCGGCCGGTAAGGTTAAGTTGAGATGGTTCGTTAGAGGTCGAGAACAATTGCGGTATTCGTCTTGGTGACCCCATCGACACCTCGAAGGCGAGCCATCACAAGATCGTTCAGTTCTTCTAACGTTTCGGCTTCCACATGTGCAATTAAATCAAAAGGACCTGTCACCGGGTAGACGGCCTTCACACCCTGAATACGCGTAATAGTTTTATACGCACTTTTCGTGTGATTACCTGTCGTGTCAATCAAAACAAATGCAGAAATTGTCATTACGTAACCATCCTGTTGAGGTGAATGCCTGATATATTTCCATATCCCTTCCATTGCTGACCTTCATTGAAACCACTGGAGGGAGTGTTGAAAAAGGCCGCCACCGGCGTTCTCGCTTCTTGGCTGTGCTCACGTTACTCCTCCGTACGCTCCGCCCGTCCAAGTGGCTGCGGCCTTCCCTTCGAGCGGCCTCAGGACAGGATTGGACGCGCCTTTTTGAACACTCCCTCGTTTTGTTCCGGTGGGTCTGGGTCACGCATGTGTTGATGAAAAGACCAAATAGTTGAAATATTCAACAGCCCACAAGAAACCACAAGGGTACGTTTTTCATCTCACGTTCCATCTTCATGCCTCCTGACAAGCGACTCGCTTACTCCGAATCGCCTCCAAGATTTCCTCACCTCGAGCTCCCAACCCTGGAAGGGTTTGCAGCAAATGCGATCGGGCCAAGGCTTCCAGATCTTCCCACGTCGTGATCCCCAATCGAAAAAACAGATCGTGCACGATCGGTTCTGAAAATCCCGGGAGATTGACCCATTCCCGGACACATTCCGGAAGGGGAGTCTTCAATTCTTCATAGGCACGGATTCGCCCGCTAGAAAGAAATTCCTGGATTTTAGCGGATAACTCCTTGCCAATTCCCGGAATAGCCTGGAGTTCACCACGTTCCGCTAACCCCGTGACATCTTCTTGGAGGCTCTTTAGCGAATCCGCAGCCCGACGATAGGCTTTTACTTTGTAGGGATTTTCGCCTCTGGACGCCAGCAGTCCAGCCATCGACGAGAAAATTGCCGTTAAATCATGGTTCACATTTTCCTGCATTACTATCGGCTCATTCCTAAGGGAGTTTCCTTCCAACACGAACTTTCTCACGGTGTACGTTTCTCATTTTATGTCAGATTCAGGCCACAAAACCAGTTCATGCGAAAAAGCCCTCATTTCCCACAATGCCCAACTCCGCCATCACAGACCGACTTCATTTCATTGACAAGAATTTCTCAAGTCCCGTAGGATGGATTGCTGGCATATCCTGGTTCATCGGAAATTTTCTGCCAGTATCTGTTTATGAAAATTGTCGTGAATGGAGAGCAACACGAGGCGGAGGGACCTCTCACAGTTGCCCATCTTCTTCAAAAGCTTAACCTCCGTTCCGAACAAGTCGCGGTAGAGGTCAACCTTAAAATACTGGACCGCGGCGATTTTCCCACCTGGAATCTTCACGATGGGGACAAGGTTGAAATTTTAAGTTTCATCGGGGGCGGCTCTCCCGCATGAGTCGACTGAAGAGACAGAGATGAATCAGGATCCGTTAATCATTGCAGGCAGAAAATTCCGCTCCCGGCTCTGGGTCGGAACAGGAAAGTATAAAAACTTTGAGGAAACCCGGAATGCCATTGAGGCTTCCGGCGCTGACGTAGTCACGGTTGCCGTACGCCGGGTCAATATTACCGATAACAAATCGGAAAATTTACTGGATTACCTTGATCCAAAGAAATACATCATCCTGCCCAATACCGCCGGGTGTTACACCGTCGAAGATGCCGTTCGTTATTCCCGACTTGCCCGCGCTGCAGGAGTCTCAGACCTGGTGAAATTAGAAGTGATCGGGGATGAACGAACACTGTTTCCTGATACCGCAGGTCTCATTGAAGCCGCAAAAATACTGATCGCGGAAGGCTTCGTGGTGTTACCCTACACCAATGACGACCCCATTGTCGCCAAAAAATTAGTCGACATCGGATGTCCTGCCGTGATGCCCCTCGCGGCCCCGATCGGCTCAGGGTTAGGCATTCGCAATCCTTACAATCTTAAAATCATTCTTGAAACCGTGAATGTGCCGGTCATCGTGGACGCCGGTGTGGGGACCGCCTCCGACGCCGCGTTAGCCATGGAATACGGAGCCGACGCAGTATTAATGAATACGGCTATTGCCGGAGCCAAGGATCCGTTGATGATGGCCACTGCGATGCGGTATGCCGTCGACGCCGGACGGTTAGCCTTCAAAGCCGGAAGAATTCCCAGGAAGTTATACGCCACCGCCAGCAGCCCGATCGAGGGCATGTTGTAGCCAACTTTGGGAATGACCTCCCAAATTCTTCCCCGACTCTACCTTCTGACCGACCGCCATCAGACCCTTCATCGTTCCCTGTCTTCCGTGTTAACCCAAGCGATGGAAGCCGGGGCCCGCATGATTCAAATACGCGAAAAAGACCTTGGAACCCGCGATCTGATTTCCCTCTCTCATCGCCTACTCCCCCTCGTCAAGCAACATCAAGGAAAAGTCTTGTTGAATGATCGCATCGATCTGGTCATCGCCCTGGGAGCCGACGGGGTTCATCTTCGATCGGATAGTCTCCCTGTTTCCGTTGCTCGTCGCCTGTTAGGAACCGGACACCTCATCGGCGTCTCGACTCATTCTGTTGAAGAAGCCCGAATCGCGGAGGGGGAAGGCGCTGACCTTATCGTGCTTGGTCCCATTTATGATACCTCCTCGAAAAGATCGTATGGACCACCCTTAGGAGTCCAAGTCCTTCATGAGGCCTGTCGAACCATCCACTTGCCTATCTTTGCCATCGGAGGAATCACCCCAACCCGGATTCCTCACGTTCTGTCATCGGGTGCCTACGGAGTCGCCGTCATCTCCTCCATTCTTCAATCGCTCTCAATACAAGACTCCACAAGGGAATTGCTTGCACGATTATCCTGAATTGTCAACTGTTTTGGTAACTCACCTCACACGTGTTTGGTTGACCCTAATTTTTTTTGGGTGGTAAGATCCCCTCATAGAATAAATTGCATGATTTCCCAATTACACCCCAACACACAGAGAGAACGGGACCCTTCTTCCATGGAGATGTGTCTCTCGGTTTCTTTAAAATGTAGAACCAGGTAGGATGCCACGATGGGAATCCGAAAAACAGACGACCATATACGTGAGATTGAAAAATTACGGACCGAGATTGAGTCCATGGAACTCGAAATGCGGCAGCTCCATGAGTCCCGACATAAGCTGCATCTTTCTCAGCGACAGAATGAGCAGTTGGTCTCCACCCTTCAGGAAGCCAAAGCACAAATCGAAGCCCTTCGAAAAGAAGTCGATAAACTCACCGCGCCCCCCTCGACCTTTGCCGTCTTCTATAACACCAATGAGGACGGGACCGTGAATGTTTCCCTCGGCGGGAGAAAATTGCGGGTCAACCTTCATCCGTCCATCCAGCCGGAATCACTCAAGAAAGGCCAAGAGGTGATTGTGAACGAAGGCCTGAACGTGATTGAAGCTCGCGGGTATGATCCGCAAGGCGAAATCGTCCATCTCAAACAACTTTTAGACGATGGGCGGGCGGTCGTCAGCCTCCATTTAGATGATGCGCGAGTGGTTGAAGTCTCCGATGCCCTCAAACAGCAGGACTTAAGTGTGGGGGACCACCTACTCTTTGAACCCCGTTCCGGGTACCTCATCGAAAAACTTCCCAAAGGTGAAATGGAAGAACTCGTGATCGAGGAAGTTCCAGATATTAGCTATGACCAAATTGGCGGGTTAGCAAAAGAGCTGGAACAGGTGAAAGACGCCGTCGAGTTACCATTTCTCTATCCTGAACTTTTTGCAGAACACCGCTTATCCCCGCCAAAGGGCCTTCTCCTCTACGGACCGCCGGGATGCGGGAAAACCCTGATCGCGAAGGCTGTGGCCAACTCAATCGCTAAAAAACTCGGGCACCTCAAAGGCAAAGAGGTTCGAAGTTACTTCCTCCACATCAAAGGCCCCGAGTTACTCAACAAATACGTCGGCGAGTCCGAACGTCAAATTCGCGAAGTGTTTGCGAAAGCGAAAGAGAAGGCTTCTCACGGTAATCCCGTCATCGTATTCTTTGATGAGATGGATGCGTTGTTCCGGACAAGAGGGACCGGAATTTCTTCAGACATCGAGTCCACCATCGTTCCCCAATTTCTATCCGAAATTGATGGAGTAGAAAGCCTTCGAGACGTCATCGTTATCGGTGCCAGCAACCGACAAGATCTGATTGATCCAGCCGTCTTAAGGCCCGGACGCCTGGATATTAAAATCAAAATCCCCCGACCGGACAAACAGAGTGCCAAGGATATTCTTGCGAAATATCTTGTCTCAGACCTTCCCCTTGCCGAATCCGAGATGGCCCAGCATGGCTATGATCGAGAGGCGTTCGTCCAACACCTCATCGAGACCACAATAGAGGCGATGTATGCCCTGACGGAGGAAAATCAATTTTTAGAAGTCACGTATGCCAATGGTGAAAAAGAAACCGTGTATTTCAAAGATTTCGCCAGTGGCGCCTTGATCGAAAGTGTCGTCTCACGCGCTAAAAAACTGGCTATCAAGCGCGCAATTTCAGGGGAAGACAAAGGGCTCAAAAGCGATGATTTTCTGCGGGGCATCCGGGAAGAATTCAAGGAACAGGAAGATTTACCGAACACCACTCACCCCGATGATTGGGCTAAAATTGCAGGCAAAAAAGGCGAAAAAATCGTTCACGTGCGCACCTTAACCACAGATGAAGACTCAGAGCCACGAGAAATAGAAACCATAAACGTCGGCCATTACTTTTAACCATATTTTGCTGCTCTCCATGAGGCCTCCTTGCTGCGAATTCTTGGAACTGAAACTGAATTCGGGATTATTGCCCGCTCCTCCGGCAACCCGGATGCCGTGGCGAATTCTTTTCGTTTAATCAGTCACTGTCCCCATCTCCCCGCTCCAACCGCCCTGTGGGATTATGAAAACGAAAATCCGTTCCTGGATGCTCGAGGGTTTCTGGTCGAGGGCGAACCCGAACGACCGGGCTCCAGCTATAATCGTCAACTCAATAAAATATTGCCGAATGCCGGCCGCCTCTACGTCGATGGGGCTCACCCGGAATATTCCACTCCGGAATGCAGCAATCCTCGTGAAGTCGTCGCCTATGAGCGAGCCGGGGACCACATTGTGGCTGAATGTTTGGCCCACCTGAACGGCAGTTTGAAAGAAGAGGAGTTTCTGGTCTACCGCAACAATTCGGACGGAAAAGGCAACAGCTTCGGGTACCACGAAAATTATATTTTGTCCCGCCAGATTCCATTTGAGCATGTGGCAGCCGTTCTTCTCCCTTTCCTTGTCTCACGGCCAATTTTTTGTGGCGCGGGGAAAGTCGGGGCGGAAAACGGGACGGATCCCATTCCCTATCAAATCTCTCAGCGGGCCGATTTCTTTGAATGCCTGCTGAATCTCAATACGATGGTCAACCGTCCAATTATCAACACCCGTGATGAACCCCATGCCCATCAATCCCACTACCGACGCGTCCATGTCATCGTGGGGGACGCCAATATGTCCGAAGTGTCTACTTTTTTAAAAGTCGGCACCACCGCCATCATCATGGAAATGCTGGAACATCGAGGACCCCTTCCTCATATTGAATTGGCCGATCCCGTCAAGGCTATCAAGGAGGTATCACGGGATCTTTCCGTGAAAGCTTCGCTTCCCTTGCACAATGGGCAACACACCTCTGCCATTGCCATTCAGCGGGCATTCCTTCAATCAGCCCATGACTTCTTTAGGACCAGGGAGTTATCCCCTGTCACCAAAGAAGTGCTCGTCCGCTGGGAATCGGTGTTGGATACCTTAGAGCGCGATCCCTTCGAACTTCGACGCGAAGTGGATTGGGTCGCAAAACACGCGTTGATTCGGTCTTATATAGATCGCAAGCAGTGCTCCTGGAAAGACCCGCGGGTCGCGATGATGGACTTGCAGTATCACGACGTTCGCCCAACCAAAGGGTTGTACTACACATTGGAACGGACTGGACAAATGGAGCGCCTGACACTCGATCATGAAATCGAACGGGCTCGACAGGCCGCCCCGGCCCTTACCCGTGCTTTTTTCCGGGGCGAATGCTTAAAACGGCTTCCACGCCAGGTATACGGCATGAGTTGGACTTCGGTCCTCCTTGATTCAGGAAACTCCACCATCAAACGTATTCCACTGATGGATCCATATCGAGGCACTCAACAGCTCACACAAGAATTGTTTCAGGACATTACATCGGTGGATCAGTTATTATCCCGACTCGCACATTAACGAATGAGACTTGGAACATTTGCGAGAGGGTGTCTTTGAGGTGGGCATGAATTCTGACAACATCCCCTTCCCAAACTTTTCGGCCGATCCGTGTTCCAGTTTTTACCAATACCTCACTTCGCAACGACCCGAATTGCTCCCCATGGCGCGTTGGGGCACGCTGCTCCCCCAACAAGGGCTAGCGGACGCTCCTCTGACTTCAAGGCACCTTCCCTGGCCCCACGGCACAACCGTTCTCGCCTTTACCTATCAAAATGGCGTATTAATCTCGGGAGACCGTCGCGCTACCGAAGGGTTTCAGATTGCAGCCAATCGAATGGAAAAGGTTTTTCAAACGGATGACTACTCCGCCATGGCCATCGCGGGAGCCGCGGGTCCCTGTGTGGAAATGGCCAAACTCTTTCGGATCGAGCTGGAACATTATGAAAAACTTGACGGACAACCCTTAACCTGCGAAGGAAAAGCCAACAGGCTGGGGCACATGGTGAAGGCCAATTTTCCCATGGTCTTACAAGGACTCGTGGTCATTCCACTGTTTGTCGGCTATGACCACAAACGAGAAACCGGACGGCTATTCAAATACGACATTACGGGAGGACGGTACGAAGACACGGAATTTCATGCGGTCGGCTCTGGCGGAAAAGATGCTCGACTCACCTTAAAAGAGCATTACCGGAAAAATTTACCGGAGGGCGAAGCCGTTAGAGTGGCGCTTCGAGCCCTACTCAATGCCGCAGACGAAGATGTCGGGACCGGAGGACCAGACCTAGTCCGACGGATCTTCCCGACCGTCAAACTGGTCGATCGCCAAGGGGTTCGGGATGTGGAGGAACCACAATTAGCTGCGGTGTGTGAAGCATTAATGAACCAGCAACAGGAGACATAAGCTGTGGCCCTGCCCTATTACGTTTCACCCGAACAAATGATGCAAGACCGTGCGGAGTATGCCAAAAAAGGCATTGCCAAAGGTCGATCCATCATTGCCATGGAGTATTCGGAGGGAGTCCTGTTTGTGGCCGATAACCCCAGTGTCTCTCTGTTTAAAATTTCTGAGATCTATGACAGCATCGCCTTTTCCGGCGCGGGGAGATACAGTGAATTTGAAAATCTCCGGAAAGCGGGCATTCAACATGCGGACGTCAAAGGCATGATGTATAGCCGGGAGGACGTAACCGCACGATCCCTGGCCAATGGCTATTCTCAAATTCTTGGCACCCTCTTTAGCCAGGAAATGAAACCCTACGAAGTGGAACTGCTCTTGGCTCAAGTCGGTGAGACACCCGAGCGCAATGAGTTATACCGAATCTCGTTTGATGGCAGTATTGTGGATGAACGAAAGTTCACCGCCATCGGGGGACGATCCGAAGCCATTTTGACACTACTCCGAAAGGAAACCCCTGAGACCTGCCCGTCTCTGAAAGAGGCCCTCACGCTATGCCAACATGCCTTTGAACGTGGCGCTGATCCCAGATCCAGTCTGGAAGGCCTGGAAGTCGCACTCCTTGATCGCACTCGAAAAGGCAGAAAATTTCGCCGGGTCCCCACCCCCGAAGCTTCCCAAATTCTGGCTTAATACTCCAGGTTCTCTTCCCTCTCGCTCAGTTGAACATTGTTTTAAGTGGGTGTATTCTGGAGGTAGGGTTTATTGATGAAATCCCAATGGCTTCAAGAGCCATCCATTTCCAAGAGTCCTGAAAGAGGAAAAAGGAAATTCGGAGGGAGGTCTGTCCAGTAAGGCTGCACGAAGAGAAGAGGTGAAGCGTACAGAATTGGTAGGGTGAAATGCCTTCGAGCGAGGTGGACGGCGGGGGTGGATCCTTCGGCAAAACTCAGGGCATGCTTTTCCAACATTCCTTGATGGCCTCAAGAGAGGAAGGGGCCTGGTATGATGAAACGAATCGTTGGCCTTGAGTGTGAATACGGTCTGACATTTTCGCCAAATGGGCGAGTATATCTTCCTATTGAAAAAATCCTCGGTTACATTTTTGAGGGGCTCATCCCCAATAGTTGGCCCTCGAATGCCTTTCTGACGAATGGGGCGCGGTTCTACCAGGACACAGGCTGCCACCCTGAATATTCCACTCCCGAATGCGATGATCTGATCGATCTGATCATGCATGACAAAGCCGGGGAGCGCATTTTGGAAAGTTGCCTTCCCATCGCCGAAGAACGCTTGCGCGAAGAAGGGCTTTCCGGTGAAATCTTCATATTCAAGAATAATACGGATTCCCTCGGTAATACCTACGGCTGCCATGAAAATTTCCTCATGCGCCGAGATGTGGACTTTTGGAAAGTCAGCGAACAACTCATCCCCTTTTTCGTGACTCGTCAAATTTTTTCGGGAGCCGGAAAAATTCTCAAGGTGTCGGGGAAATCCCAATTCTTCATCTCCCAACGCGCGCAGCATATCCACGAAAAAACGTCTTCCTCCACCACGTCCTCCCGGAGCATCATCAACACACGCGACGAACCTCATGCCGATGCAGAAAAATACCGCCGGCTTCATATCATCCTCGGCGACTCCAATATGTCCGAATTTTCCACCTACTTGAAGGTGGGAACGGCCATGATCGTGCTCTCAATGATCGAAGAAGGATTCACGATCCCTCATATTGAGTTAGAAGAACCCGTCAAAGCCATTCGAGACATCTCTCGCGATCCCAACCTGAAGAAAACCGTCAAACTGGAAAATGGGCGAGACCTGACCGCGTTGGAGATTCAACGAATTTTCTGGGAGCGGGCTGGTGAGTATTTAAAATCGCAACCTCCGAATAAAGGCATGTCAGAGGTGCATTATGAATGGGGCCGAGTCCTGAACCTGCTTGAAACTTCTCCAATGAAGCTGGTCCGGGAAATCGACTGGATTACCAAACAATGGCTCTTGGAAAATTACATGGCCAATAAATCTTGCGGATGGGATGACCCCCGATTGGGCATGATGGACCTGCAATACCACGACATTAATCGACAACGAAGCCTCTTTCATCTGTTAGCTGAACGAAATCACATCAGAAAACTTGTCGATGAGGCCGCCATTGAACAGGCTAAAACGATTCCTCCTCAAACAACACGCGCAAAGGTGCGGGGTGATTTCATCAGATTTGCCCGAGCAAAAAATCGGTCGTATACTGTTGATTGGACCTATCTCAAACTGAACGGATACTGGGAGGAAACCATCCTCTGTATGGATCCTTTTTGTCCTTTTAACCGACGGGTGGAAGAATTGCTCAGCCAAGTTCCACACTACCGGCTCTATCCATGAATGGCGCTTCGATTCCATCACCTCATCCTGCATTTTCCTGGAAAATCCTGTTTGTCGTCTGCCTGCTGATCGCCAGCATTTTCCCTATTCAGATCGTCCCTAGTGCGGAACGACACCGAGCGGGAGCTGACGGCCAATTCAGCGGAAAGCAGGGGCAAGTCCTCTGGGTCAAAGTTCCGGTGGCCGATCCAGAGGCAACCGTGAGTGGCATGTTTTTAAATCGGAAGATTCCATTTTTCCGGAATACCGATACCACCTTTGCGGGAATCGTGGGAATCGACATGGAAGATCCACCGGGGCTGCAGGAGTTAAGTGTCAATGTCTTTGCCAACACCGGGACGGATCATCTCAGCTACTCCGTATTAATCGGAAAAGAACAGTATGCAGTCCAACACTTGACTCTCCCGAAGGACAAAGTTGACCTTGACCCCAAAACCTTGAAGCGCGTCCAACAAGAGCAAAAAGAATTGGCAGAGGCCTTCCACCAGATCAGCGCTCTTCCTTTATGGGATGGTCCTTTTCTTGAGCCTGTGAATGGGAAAGTGACCGGAGTGTTTGGCAGTCGTCGAGTCATAAACGGACAACCACGACGGCCTCATTCCGGAGAAGATATCGCGGCCCCACGGGGAACTCCGGTCCAAGCCATCAACAAGGGCACTGTTGTGAAAACTGTGAATCACTTCTTCTCGGGACAGGGTGTAGTCCTGGATCATGGGGTGGGACTATTTTCCATGTACTTCCATCTCTCGGAGGTTTCCGTCAAGTCGGGGCAAGCCATTCAAAAAGGAGAGCCCCTGGGAAAAGTGGGAGCCAGCGGAAGAGCCACTGGCCCACACCTCCATTGGGGTATTCACTTAAATGGCTCCCGAATCAACCCCTACGCCTTAACTGCTCTCCCCATACCCAACTAAAATGGAAGGAACATGACCTTTTTGTCTTTCCCCCATCCCATCTGACTCAGCTTAAACCCTCCCTCCTCTTAGGAATAATCTCTTACGAACAATAATCCCCCGGATAACGAGCAGCCTGTATCATGCGGTATCTCTGCGTCTTTTGCGGTTCAAGTCTAGGCCACCTTCCAGGATTTACCAACATGGCTCAGCGATTGGGGCATGCACTTGTCCAACAGGGAATAGGATTGGTCTACGGTGGGGGGAATATTGGCCTGATGGGCGTGCTGGCTTCAACCGTGCTGCAAGAGGGAGGGACCGTCATCGGAGTCATTCCAAGCCATCTGGCGGAGAAAGAATTCTTGCACCCCAATCTCACGACCACTCATATCGTGAACACCATGCATGAGCGGAAAGCTCTCATGGCAGACCTGTCAGCCGGGTTCATTACGTTACCGGGAGGGCTTGGGACGCTGGAAGAATGTTGCGAAATGGTGACTTGGGCGCAGTTGAAACTTCACCACAAGCCCTGCGGTCTGTTGAATTGCTTTGGATTTTTTGATGGTCTGTTGGGATTTTTAGACCATCAAGTCCAACAGGGTTTCGTCACCCCGGCAAACCGGGCGTTAATCCTTGAAGCAACAAATCCCGAAGCCTTGCTGACCCTCATTTTAGCCCGACTAGAGCCTGACATTCGATAGCATGATGCGGCCTAATAGGCTGAAGGCCTGGAAAGCGGACGATTCGACATCAGTTCCATCGCACGAAGATTATCAAACGAAAACCCCCCGTCCCCTATCGCCACCAATCCCAATTTGCCCTTTTTGAATGATTGATCGTACACGCCAAGCATCAGGTGGTGATCGAAAAAGATTTCGGTAAATTCCTTACTGACAATGGTATTTCGTTGAATCCGAAGAAAATGCCAGTCGGAAGGTTGAGGAATAAGGGACTCTCTCGCCAATTCGGTTGGTTGTCCATCCTTCACCACATAAGCCACAACCTCGTTGGTTTTGGGTTCAACGACGGCAGCATAGAAATTGTTGTGATCCTGGATCCCATAGGCCAATCCGGCTTGTCCAGACGGGGTCCCCAAATTGAGTTTCATCCGGACGGAGAGATCCACATATTCAGCCTCAACGCCTTCAACGACAAGCAACTGGTAACACCAACCCTCACCACAGTGTAAGCGCTGTTCAACCAGGCGAGGACGACTGGGGGCGGAGGCATCTTCTTTCACTGACCAACCCCCTTCTCCTGAAGCCCCACCAATAGCCTGAGTAAAGCCCTCTGGCAACCCGTTTGAAGAGGGTTGATCAAAATTCCATTCTTGAAAAAGCGGCGGAGTAGTTTTATGAAAAGGCTTGGGAAGCTCCTGAGGTTGATCACCAGCATACCCCTCAGAAGCACCGATCACAAAAAGACTGATGGCCACCACCACGATCAGCCCCCGGCCGGTAAAATTATTTTGTGTGTCCCCACACCCCTTACCAAGAATTAGCCTATGAATGAAATGCCGCACAGACTGGCTTAACCGATCTTGTTTCATGTCCGTCCCTACCCAAAAACAAATGAAATTGTTAAACGGCTCAATCCATTAACGCCTCCGATGATACGCATTCTCACCGGAAGTCCACAACCCCTTTGTGGCTATACACACAATCCAAATATCATGTCATTCAAACCCGCCTGACCAAAACAGTTTTCGCTCAGTTGATATCAGGGCAACCTTCGTGAACACTTTCCCGGCAGGCTATTTCACAGGGAAGAGCCGACCCCAATGTCCGACTCATCGATAGGGTTTTCCATCACGCACCATCCGACCCCACGGTTCGGCAAAGCGGATGATCATACGATCTGGCTTTTGATACAGACCGGAACTCCGTGGCCGGAAGAACCTTTTTTCTGTGTAATTCATCCTATTCAAGCAATTTCTGCTTCAATCTGACGCAACCGCTTCTTAAGAGTTTCGGACAGACTCTCAACAAAGTCCAATCACTCTTCACACGAACCACCAAATTTCGATCAATGGTCATTCAGGTTCCAGCCCGGCGGCGCATGGACGAACTTTCCGGAGCACTGCATCAGTTCCTGATTCAACGTATGACGGAGTTGACGAGATCCTATCCGGAACCAGGGGAATTTCTCGGTGCCGTAGATCAAACGATTTTGACGTTCCGAATTGTTCGTGGGGGAATCAGTCATTGCCCTGCTCGTCGGCGGCATCGGGATCATGAACATCATGCTTGTCATCGTCACTGAACGAACCAGGGACATTGGCTTACGAAAGGCCATCGGGGCCAAACGTCAGGATATTCTTTGGCAATTTCTCAATGAGTCCATGACCATCAGTGCTATTGGCGGCTGCATCGACATTGTCGTGGGCATTCTCACAGCCTATGGCATTGGCGATATAATCGCTCAGGCCAGCCGGGCGGAGGAGATGATGTGCGGTGGTTGAACCCTGTCATTGCGTTGGCCTTTGCTATCGGGTAAGAGTAGGATTTGGCACTGTTTTCCGCTATGAAAGCCTCAAAATTTGATCCTGCGGGAACATTGCGTTATCAAGGAGATTAACGGTTTTGAATGAAGTACAGCCGATTTCCACCAAAAAACGATCTTGTTTCCATGACCATTGAATACGAATTCATGTGAAACCTCACGTAGAAACAGCCGCAGGATTAGCCTTCGTTCCCGTCCTCGCGACTCTCGGATTTTATGCGCTTCCTCCCAACTGGCAATCTCAACTCACCATACAGTTTGCTCCACAACTGATTGCCTATCTGGCCTTGAGCGTGTGGGCTTATCGAAATGTCGGCCGGCGTGTCAAACTTGGCCTGTCCTATGACAACATTCAGCCAGGGATTTTCTGGGGGACCATGACCGGTATCATCCTGGGAACGCTGAATACCGGGGTGATCCTTTACCTCATACCCGCCCTGGGATGGGATATCAGGTTTCTCTCTCAGACTCCCCATGCGCAAGTACCTTTCTGGATCATGGTGCCCTGGTTTATCATCGTGATTGCAATGGCGGTGGAATTGAATTTCCGGGGATTTCTCCTGGGCCGATTACTGGTGTTTTTTGATGAGGCTCTCAAAACCGATCCCTCCTCTGCCACCCGGATTCGCATGAACGTCTTTCTCCCGTTAAGCATTTCGGCTCTCACGTTTTCATTTGATCCCTTTATGGTGACGACCTTCCGTCACTTACACTGGATTGCCCTGTGGGATGGCCTGGTGTGGGGATGGATGTGGATGCGGATGCACAATCTCTATGCGGTCATGACCGCTCATGCCGTGGAAGTGGCTATTGTCTATCTCATCATACGGGGAGTGCTGGCATGACACCCTCTTTTTCCCCGCATTTGGTGAATCATCCGTTTGGAGACCCCGGCCTGTATGTCGAAGTTCGTTGGAGCCGGCGGGCGTTGCTCTTTGATCTGGGCGATAATGTCTCGTTAAGCCCATCCCGGCTTCTACGGGCGCAGGATATTTTCATTTCTCACACACATATGGATCACTTTATCGGGTTTGACCGGCTCGTTCGTATTGCCCTGGGTCGAGGCAAACACCTTCGATTGTATGGTCCACCTGGCCTTATTGAGAATATCCAGGGCAAACTCCGGGGCTATACCTGGAATCTGGTTGACGGATATCCGCTGACCATCGAAGTCAAGGAATATCACCCCACCTACATCCAATCGGCGCACTTTCATGCGAAAGACGCGTTCATCGGTCAGCTCCAAGCCCCAATCCCTGGCGAGCATTCACACATCTTTACGGTTCTCCAGGAACCCGCTCTTCTCGTCCAGGCCGTGGCTCTCAACCATCGCATCCCCTCGCTGGCATTTGCCCTGGAAGAACCCTTTCACATCAATATCAATAAAGTCCGACTCCATGAAGCTGGACTTCCGGTGGGCTCCTGGCTCAAGGAAGTCAAACAATTGATTTGGGATGGCGCACCGGATTCGCACATCTTCTCCGCCACGTTATATATTGAACACCGGAAAGAAGAGCGGACATTTGATTTGGGCACACTGAAACGAGAATTTACGACGATCACCAGGGGTCAAAAAATCGCCTATGTCGTCGATTGCCGGTATGATGCGGAAAATGAGCAGAAGATTATTCAGTTATGCCTGGGGGCCGATACCCTATTTTGCGAGGCGCCATTTTTAGAGGCGGACCGGGAAAAGGCTGCCAACCGGTACCACCTCACGGCCAATCAAGCAGGAATCCTTGGACGAAAAGCCGGGGTGCAACACTTGGTCGTCTTTCATTTTTCCCCCAGGTATACCGGCCAGGGAGATAGGCTTCAACGGGAGGCCCTGCAGGCCTTTTATGAACATTAACAAGACACCACACGGGGAGGAACGATGTCGGAATGGGTCAAATATGGGTTGTATTTTTTCCTGGGTGGATTATTAGTCAGCATCTCCACCTACCTGGGAAGTCATGGCAAAGGGTTCCTGGCCGCGTTGGCCAGCACGCTGCCGGTCATTAGCGGATTGACATTTGTCTTAGTATACGTCAATGCGGGGTCAGCTCCGACCGTCTCGTTTGCCAAACATTTAATTTGGCTCTCCCCCCCATGGTTTGTATATGTGGGAACGATGATTGCCGTCGTCCCAAAGTTGGGCTTTTGGCCGGCATATGGGTTAGCTTTCGGGTTATACTTGGCAGGAGTGGGTCTGACCCGACTGATTCTTGACTAACAAAGAACGCCCCCATCACGGTCAATCACTTTGGGGGTCTTCGTGCACAGAGAGTGAGGACCCTTGGCTGCGTTGGAATTCACACAGATGACGATGAAGGAGGAAGCATCCAAAGGCCTCTCCCACACATTTCCGGAAAAAGCTGTTTTTGTTGAAGGCCGGTAACATGGCTGAATTCATCAAACCGATCATTCATGCATTTTTAGTGTGTGACACCATTATCATCGATAGCCTGACAGGAAAAAAGAGCATCATTGGAGCATTTACGCACCTCTGGGCCAGGACGTTTCCGTGCCAGCATCCACAAGTCGGCGTCTATTTTTCGCTCACAGATGCGGAAGGCAAGTACGCATTCGAAATTCAACTGATATACCTTGATAAAGACCAGGTCGTCGGCAAAGGTTCCCTCCCGCCAATTGACATTCCAAGCCGCTTGGCCAGCCACGACTTTGGCGTGAACATTCCCTATCTCGTGTTTCCAGGACCGGGGCGATATGAGTTTCGTCTGTATGCCGATGGTCATTTCATCACCCAAAAGGACTTCCAGGTCATTCAACAAGAATCTCCTGTCCCGCCCCGGTCCTGAGTCAACATCCGCCTCACGTTCTGATCGAAACCACTATCAATTCCCCGTCCCCTCCTACCAGTCTTGCGGGTTGAACCCATGATTTTGAGTACACGATCCGGACGACAATATCAATAGACGATCATCCAAGGGGCATGAACGCCCCGCTTCTCCCTGGATCCGGCAGTAACCAAAAGGGGAGTGTTGAAAAATGCCGCCGTGCCTGCGCCAGAGCTCCCGGCCTTCGTAGCCGAAGCTACTTCGGCGGAGTAGGCTCGGCAGGCAGGCCAGCGGCGTTCTCGCCCCCTGGCCGTGCTCAGTACTCCTTCGTACGCTCCGCCCGTCCAAGCGGCTGCGGCCTTCCCTTCGAGAGGCCTCCGGACTGGACTGGACGGGCCTTTTTGAACACTCTCGTCTTTTTTTCGTATGGTTCTCGGTTACCCACATGCGGATCACCAGGCAAAATATTGCAATTATTCAACAGTCTCAAAAGCGAATTTCGCCAATCTTGACATCTCCTTTGAGTCTCGGGATTTCACATTTCCTCGGTATCCACCGATGAACTATCCGGTAAGGGTCATCCAACCACCTCAAGGACGCGCTCGACAGAGGCCCCACCGGACAGAAGGTAGCTCTCACCTCTAAAACTGGACATGGCCGTATTTTTTGAAAGGGAAATCGGAATGGACGCACTAGACCACCAACAACGGAAACAACGCACAAGCTATCTTCTCCTCCTGCTCCTCTTTTTGGTGGGCACCGGGACGGTCCACGGCCAGGTAGTGGGGGATGGGTACAACAATAGCCTGATTTACAAAATCCAGTCCGACACGAATACCGTCTATATTTTGGGCTCGATTCATGTTTTGGCCGAAGAGTATTATCCCCTCACCAGATCCTTCTCCTACGCCTATTACAATTCCCAAAAGGTCATCTTTGAGATTGATCCTGAAATATTGTTTTCCCCCGACTCATGGACCAAATACGAAAAACAGTACACCTTCCAAAACGGGAAAACCCTGGAAACGGTTCTCTCGCCAAAAACCTATACGCTGGTCAAACAGAAACTCGAGGCCATGGGGGCTGATATCCAGGAGGTGAAGAAATACAAACCCTGGGTACTCTATCTCACGTTAAGCGGAAGATTTGATTCATCCATAGACTTTCGCCCTGAATTAGGGATCGAAAATCATTTCTATCGCATGGCGAAAGATGCCGGAAAACCGACTGGAGGACTGGAAACCATTCAAGACCAATTGGATGTCTTTGATACGCTCCCTCTCACTATCCAGGATGCGCTCCTTCAAGAATCACTCGCCATCACCGGATCGAAGGAACGAGAAAAGGCCTTTTTACAGATGGTGAAAGCCTGGCACCAGGGAAGCCTGGACGGGTTAGAACAATTGGTAGAGACATTCAAAACCTATCCGCTGTTTTACAAAAAACTCCTCGTACAACGAAACCGGAACTGGGTTCCTCAAATCGCATCCTTCTTAAAGGAGGACAACAACGTGTTGGTCATCGTGGGTGCGGCCCACCTGGCGGGTGAAGACGGATTGCTCGCCCTGCTGACAAAACAAGGCTACCATCTTGAACGAGTGTCCTATGCCATGCCCTAAAAAAAGATGCGTATCGCTAATGCCGATCAGCATCGGCCACCCCCTTCCGGGCCATCCAATCAACAACCTGCGGGCTCACTAATTTCATCCACCGGCCCCACTGTCCTCTCCAGGATGTGAACGCTAACCGTTCCCGGTGAGACATCGCCTTCACGATCATGTCCGCACACCTCTCCGCGGTTAAAAACCTGGAATGTCCCCGAAGCACCTGCCCGAAGGGTTGCCCATTTGCCCCGACACTTCGCTCATGAATTTGGGATTGCACGAAATCAGGAGCCACGATGGTCACTGTGACCCCCGTACCTGCCAACTCGATGCGAAGCGACTCAAAAAATCCGTTCATCGCATGCTTACTGGCACAATAGGCCGAATGAGCAGGCACTCCCGTCAAACTCGCAACACTGGAGATCGCCACAATCCGGCCTTGAGTTTTCTTCAAGAACGGCAAAGCGAATTTTGTACAGTACACGCTTCCGAAAAAATTCACCGCCATC
>WHTE01000091.1 GCA_009377845.1 Nitrospirales bacterium
GGGTGACCTCGTGGAGTGTTTGAGAAGCCGTCTTCTCGCGTTTCAGAGTGGAGGCCCCCGACTCCGACCCCATCCTGTGGCGCTTGGCGACCACGTAGAGAAGCATGAACCCTGAACCCTCGCTCACGGCGATCAAAAAAATTCCTGGAGAGGTTGACTCTGCTTTAGAGAAACACTCCCTTAACGGCTAAAGTTTGTTCGGTGGCGTATCTTGTGAGGAAGACAAAATCGGGTAGGAGAGAAACTTATTATTGGTGCCGAGTTGGGATTCTACGGGAGCTCTTTAACCGGTTTTTGACCAGTACCGTCCCGAGATCAGGTAGCCGGGAAGTTCGACGAAAATCAAACCACGCAAAAGCCAGCACCCCCAACACCAACACGACACCTAACACAATTGTCAGAGTGTCCTGACCGATAAACGATTCGAAGGGATTCATATGGCCGGCCTCCGGATGAGTTCTGTATTATTTTCGGCCGGTTCTTCATAATCTTAAGATCTTCTCTTGACAACCCTGGTCTTTCCTGTAAATGCATATTTTCACTTACGTATAGCCCTTCGAGCTTTCTTTCATTATTATCGACCAACCATATTGCCGCGTTTCACGCCAGAACCGCCAAACAGTATAATGCATACATCATGACTCCCCCCATGAATTCAATTATAGCCCTTTGCGGCTGGATTCTGGTGCTAAACCTGATGTTTTTCGAAAACATAGGTTCGGATACCGGTCTGGGAGCGACACCGGCCAGTCTTGCTCCAGCTACTGATGTTCAAGAAACAGGAGTGACAATCAGCGTTAAATCCCGCGAGTTTAGTCCCAACACGGTTTCATTAACCATGGGGCAAAAAACACGGTTGGTGCTCAAAAATTTGGATACTGAACTGCATGCTTTTCTGCCAGTCGGCTTACTGACGGGTATGCATTTGAATATCAGCGGAAATGGTGCTCCTCAATTTGCGAAGGATGGTCTTGTCCGGGTTCTGCTTCCCACCAGTGGCCAAACCGAAATTGTGTTCATCCCTGCTCGTCCCGGCACGTTTCCATTTTTTTGCGATTTACCAGGCCATGTGATGCGGGGTACCATCGTGGTACACAAGAATGAGGGTATGGTAAAGTAGCTTTCTTGTTTTGAGGGGAATTCCCCTATCTAACCTACAAAAAATCATTAACCAAGCATGTTTGTGAGGAGGAGTTGGGTTTCATGAGTATTGTTCGTCGTCAACCAATTTTGAAAGATACCCTTCGACCTTGGGCGGATCATCTCTTCGTTTCCCCTGTTCGCAAGCGCAGATCAACACTCCGGTGGGTAGCCATGCTGTTGTGTTCCTGGCTGCTGTTGGCCTTCGCTCACGCGTGGGCCGCTGATCCTGCTCCCGTCAGTCAAGAAGAATTGTTAACCACCATTCGGGAATATGCCGATGCGGTGGGGAAAGGTGATCGGGTCGTCGCCGGCCAACGGGATTTTGTTTGCCTCTATACGATGGCCCAACAGCAGTTGTTCTCAAACGGGAACTTTCCCGATTCGTTGAGTCCCATCTATGAATGGTGTGACCAGCGTCGGCAGGAAGCCCATCAGCGGGTGATTAATCAGGAAGATCGGGCATTGGACAATGTCTGGCCGGGACCAGGAAAACTGGTCGATTTTTCAGATTTCCAACGATTTTTTATTGCCGAAACTCACAATCAGCAATTGGCTCCGTCGTTTTTCGTCATGCAGGCCATAGCTGTTCATGAATCGACCAACCCATTTACCATTGAGGCTGTGGAATCGGGAACCTTGCCCCATGCCTCGTTCCCTTCTCCAGATGACACCACGGTTTTAGCCGCACCCACAGCCTTTCTGACGACCAGGGTTTCCTACCCGAGTGCCTTGACGGCACCTGTGGCTAATGCCCCTGGAGCCGAGGATTGGGCGGTGCCCTATAAAAAAGCGCAGCGAGTGGTTCAATCAGTACACGTGAAGTGGGTCGTGCTCTCAGATCTGAAACGATTGGGGTTTCCCACTGATCGTGCCGTTCTGGATCTGATTCTCGATGGCCCTCGTGGCACGATCATTCCATTCGTCGTGGATCCGGGTGGCTATGTTCCCCGCTCAACAGAATGGTTTAGCCTTCAAGATAGCCAAGAGGCCATACAAGCAGGAATTCAACAGGCACAAGCGGCCTCAACCAGGCTAGAAGCCGTGATGAGGCTGAACCGGGTTTTGATGATTGCCCCAACTCACATACCAACTTTGGAAGTTTTTGCGGATCAACTGTACAAAGGGTTTCTGAATTTTGGGAGTCGCTTGCACGGGGTTCACTTGGGAGACGAGCGCCTGGCCCAACGGTTTAACGAACTCTATTGGACGGTGCAATCCCAAACCGACCGGTTTGATATGGCATTGGGAATGGAAATAGGCGGGAAATCTGAGCCGACGCCCGCCGATTATCTGTATCGAATGATTCCCGTAATGGAGGCACTGGCATCCCTGGAGCCCGGTGATTTCAACAACCGGATTCGACTGTCATCGACATACCGCTGGACGAACGATCAAATGGCGGCACTATCCTCTCCACAGGAATTATTGGCCGAAGTACCAACCGAACAAGAAGAACTCCGTACACAGGTGCTCTTGGAATTGGCGTGGGCACGAATTGGGAAGGTGGCCTGGAATCGGCACTTTGACGATCCGGATATTCGCAAAGGCTATGAGACGGCTAAAAAAGCTTTCGATCTCACGAAAGATCCGCTGAACAAATTTACGGCTGCTTATGCCATGGCCTACAGCCTGGCGTTTCACGTACCCCGTGATAATCAAGCCATGCTGGACCTTCTTAAGCAAGCCCGTGACTGGTTTGAAAAGATACCCGGCTCAAGCCCTCAAAGCTGGGCATATATGTTGAACAACGATACGTTGAAGGGGTTAGTCGATACCGATCCGGCCTTCAAATCATTATTAGCCGCACACGCACAATAGGTCAGGAAGAGCGTGTGTGGGCAAGCCCCATTGATGATTAGCACATGATGCGTGCTCATCAACCGAACGAATGGTCAAGGCTGGAGGAACCCATTGTATCAATGAAATTTCTCCAGCCTTTGTGTTGCACCAACCTTCATTTTTTCAAAACGGTTGATCTCACCCCAGACAGCCCCAATTAGGATCGCATACGATGGAATTGGATTTCCGGAAAAATCCCGCCATCCTTAGCAACATGTTAGACGTGATGGCCGATGGCGTTTTCACCGTCGATGCCAAGGGTCATATCGTCGCCTGGAGCGCCGGGGCGGCTCGCATTACGGGGTATTCCAGTCAGGATGTCATAGGGAAATCCTGTCATATTTTAGAAGGTCAAAATTGTAAGGGCTTCCGCATCCTTACGGATTATTTGGCCAATCCCACTCCGTATCCTTGGGGTATCTGTAACCAGGAATGCAAAGTCCTGGGAAAGGATGGCCGCGAACTGTATCTCTTCGGCAATGTCTCGGTCATCCGGGATGAACAAGGCCAGATCGCGGGCGCCGTGGGGACCTTTACCGATCTGACCACGTTTATTTTAAATAACCAAAAAATTGCGGTCTTGGAGGAACAGGCGAAATCCCGTGAGGCGTTTCAACAACTCATCGGCAAAAGCCCTGCGATGCAAGAAGTGTTTCGCCGCCTCCGACTGGCCGCACACAGTGATGTCACGGTTCTGCTCACCGGGGAATCCGGTACAGGAAAAGAACTGGCCGCGCGAGCCATCCACACCCTTAGTGGTCGAAAAGACAAACCGTTTTTCGCCATCAATTGCTCAGCCATTCCGGAAACCTTGCTTGAAAGCGAACTCTTTGGACATGTGAAGGGCGCGTTCACCGGCGCGATACGCGATAAACTCGGGGTCTTTCAAGCCGCCGACGGCGGGACATTATTTTTGGATGAAATCGGAGATACCAGCCCTCTCCTGCAATTAAAATTGCTCAGGGTCCTGCAAGAAAGTGAGATTCGCCGGGTAGGAGACGATCATGGCATTCGAGTTGATGTCCGTCTCATTACTGCTACCAATCGGGATTTGAAAGCTCTCATGGCCGAAGGCACGCTTCGGGAAGATTTTTATTATCGAATTCATGTTTTCGAGATTACCCTTCCGCCCTTGCGGGCAAGACGAGAAGATATTCCCCTCCTGGTTCACCATTTCATGGCTGATAATTCCAAGGCGTTTCATCGCGAAATACGGGACATTGCCCAGGATGCCCTCCACCGCTTGATGGAATATGGCTGGCCTGGGAACGTCCGCGAATTGAAAAATGCGATCGAACACGCTTTTGTGACCGTCAATGGCGATTGTCTTACCCTGTGGGATCTCCCTACAGAAGTCCAACGTCCTCCGACGACCAGAAACCTCAAAAGTCTCCCATCCAACACAGATCCCACCCTCCCCCCGGATGAGGAAGCTCGTATTGTGAAAGCCCTCCAGCAGGCCAAAGGGAACAAAACGGAAGCGGCCAGGCTTCTCGGGGTGAGTCGAGTCACCCTCTGGAAGAAAATCAAGCAGCTCCAAACCACGCCCAAGCCCTAAGCAAATCGTTAATTCGTTAACTTAACAGTTAATCTATTCCGTTAAGCCAATCTGGCTTTTTTGGGCCATATTATAATGATTTTTCAAGAATTGAAATTCATTAAATTATTGTTTTTATTAATAAAATTTAAATTAACACTATGCAAATCACTTGGCACAATTGATGCTTTTAGTAAACTCATATAGACAGTATCTCAAAAGAAAATTTCGAAGTGGCTCCGTCGATTTTGACCAATACTCCTTTTCAAGAAAGAGAGGAGGGTATTCATCATGATTGTGAAACAGTTTTATCTGAATTGTTTAGCCCATGCGTCATACATGATTGCTGATGAACGCACAAAAACAGCCGTGGTTGTCGATCCCCAACGTGACATCGACCAATACCTGCAAGAAGTCAAATTGCACGGGTGGGAAATTCAATATGTGTTCCTCACACATTTTCATGCTGATTTCCTGGCCGGGCACCTTGAGCTTCGCAACCAAACCGGGGCCGAAGTGTGCTTAGGGATCCAGGCTCAGACAGCATTTCCCTTCCGGGCTTTCAAAGATGGAGAGGTGCTGGAATTCGGAAAGGTTCGAATACAAGTCCTGGAAACCCCTGGGCACACACCTGAAGGTATTTCATTGGTGGTGTATGACTTACAAAAGAGTGACCAACTTCCGCATTGCGTACTCACAGGTGATACCTTGTTTATAGGAGATGTGGGGCGTCCGGATCTCATGGCGTCAGTGGGAGTGACGGCGGAGGAACTGGCCGGGCAGTTGTTCTATTCACTCCATAATAAATTACTGGCCCTGCCAGACGAAACCTTGGTGTACCCCGCCCATGGGGCCGGATCGATGTGCGGGAAAAATTTGAGCACTGACACGGTTTCAACGCTCGGAAAGCAGCGTTGGGAAAATTATGCCCTGCAACCCATGACCGCCAAGGAATTCATTGCGCTCGTCACCGCTGACCAGCCGGAAGTTCCGTCCTATTTTGGCTATGACGCCCAACTGAATCGCGAAGAGCATCCCACGTTGGCAGATGTGATTGACCGGAGCCTCGTCCCTCTGACGCTTGATGTCCTCCTCGCTCAGCAACAACAAGGGGCTCAGGTCGTGGATGTCCGCAGTCCCGTGGACTATGCCGGAGGGCATGTGAAAGGCAGTCTCAATATTGGCTTGGTGGGGAAATTTGCGACATGGGCTGGCACAATTTTTAGCCAAAAATTCCCCATTGTTCTCGTTACAGAGCTTGGACTGGAGCAAGAGGCCATACAACGTCTTGGCCGGATTGGTTTTGATCAGGTGGTGGGGTACCTGGAATCAGGTATGCAAGCCTTACGAAATAGACCGGATTTGGTGAAACGTGGGCAACGGATCTCTGCTCAGGCGCTTGCAGAACTGTTGACGACCGGAATTCCTCCATTCGTATTAGATGTTCGAACGACCCAGGAATGGGAATCCGGGCATATTGACCGAAGCCTCAATATCTCACTGCCCCATCTGGCAGAACGGATGCAAGATATTCCCACGGATCGACCCGTGGTTGTGCATTGTGCCAGTGGATATCGCTCTTCCATTGCAATGGGATTCTTGGAAAAATCCGGGAGGAACAACGCCATGGATTTAGTTGGCGGATATGAGGCCTGGGGAAAAACATGGGGACATCCAGGCCGGAAATCACAACCTGAATATGCCGCAAGTCGTGCCATTTAACGGAGGAGTGACATGAATGCAACGTTGGTAGATCAACAACCTTTAGCTCAGTCCATGACGCAACACGCTCTCTCGGCTTCCTCGTCAACGGGGACAACGCCTGTCTTGATAGATGTGCGCACACCAAAGGAATTTGCAGAAGTCCACATTCCCGAGGCCCGGAATATCCCGTTAGCGGATTTGCATCAGTTTCTGAAGGAGCTGAAAGGGCTCTCTCAAGAACGTCCCATTACCTTGATATGTCGAACACAAAATCGAGTGAAAATCGCCTATGAATATCTGACCAACAATGGCATAGGCAACTGCGGGATTTTGGAAGGAGGCATCACTGGTTGGGTGAATAGCGGCAAACCGGTCATTCGAGGACGCAAGGGTATTTCGCTGGAAGGTCAAGTCCGGGCCATAGCGGGGTCGTTGGTCGTGCTTGGAGTGGGATTTGGTATCGGCGTCAATGTGTGGTTTCTCCTTATCCCGGTATTGGTAGGGGTAGGCTTCATCCATGCCGGATTCACCGACTCGTGTTTGATGGGCATGCTGTTATCCAAGTTGCCCATGAACCGAATTCCCCCATCTCCTGACTCATAAGCAGAAAGGAGGATTATCATGAACTGCCCACGATGCCAAGGGTTATTGATCAGTGACTACCTCTATAACAAAGATGAAGCGTTATACGTTCTGTCTATTTGGCGATGTCTCAACTGTGGGGAGACATTCGACTCGATGATCATTCGGAACCGAGCCAGTCAGGAAGGAAAGGAGGTTGCAAAAAATTCAAAAGTTTCTCGATGGGCAGGCACGGGAAACTCATTAGTCGTTCCGTCATAGAGGCTGAATATTTTCACCCCTGTCCTCACTGATGTCTCGAACGTGTCCATGACGCATTACACTACAAAGGAGGTTGCTCTGTTTCGTTCAATGTTACTCATCGCCGGGTTTAGCGTATTGACCATCGGGTATCTGACTACTCCAGCCATGAGCGGAAGTCCTGGTCCCGCTCAAGGCTATGATCTTCACGTTCAAGCCCCCCATCTGATGCATGACGGAACCCCCGGTGGCCCGTTTCACCATTCTTGCAAGGGAATTTCAGATAAAATTTTTCAGTGTCTGTTATTTGACTCCACCGATGCCAATGCTCCGCTGGTGGCAGTTGAATATTTCGTGGTCAAGGATCTAGCCCGAACGCTTCCGTTGATCCATTGGCATCGATATTTCCATGATCACAAGCAGGAGATTGAGACCGGCCGCTTATTTATTCTCGACGTTGATGATGAAAATAAGAAGAAAGAAATCGCCGAGGCTGCTTCCAAGACCGATGGCGTGATTTACCAATTGTGGCAAAAGGGCCAAGCATTCCCTGATGGAACCGTGACGTTTCCCCAGTCGGTGGGCCACATCTTTAATCAACCTGAATAATCTTATGGCGACAACGGGAGGATTCTTTGAATCCTTCCGGTTTTGCCATGCTAATGAGGAAAGAATAATGCCGCAAGCAGGGTTACGTGCATTAAGTTTGATACTCGCGACCGGGGCATTGTTCTCAGGGGGTCAGAACCTCGGCGTGGCCGCTGATCATGAGGTATTAAAACCTCGGGTTCCTCCTCTTCAGATCCAAGAAGCCAGAGCGCGGGAAAATCCTTTCCCATCCACCCCTGAAAATGTTGCAATAGGGAAAAAGATTTTCCATGGCAAAGCTTTTTGCGTCACCTGTCATGGACCTGAGGGCAAAGGTCTAGGTGATATTCCTGGTCTTCGAGGTAAACTCCCCCGGAATTTTACGGACAAGGCCTGGCAGGCGGCCAGAACGGATGGGGAACTCTTTTGGATTCTGAAAAACGGTAGTCCGGAGACGGATATGGCCTCGTTTATTCCGTTGGTCTTGACTGAAGAAGAAGCTTGGTATGTGATATCGTACGTGAGGTTGTTTGGGAATAGCCCAGAATCAAGAAAAGAATCAAATGGGTTAAGGTAATCTCGCGTTTCTATAAAGGAGGCCGACATGAAAAAGAACTATTTGATGCTTGGAATCATTTTGGGTTTTGTTGTGGGCTGGGGAATTCCCTCAAGTGAGGCATATGAGGTGTGGGTGGCCGACCAATCCGACACCGCTAAGGAGAGTGGGGGGTTCTTGTATGTCTATGATGGCGCACAACTCGCCGCTGATCCTGCCAAGACCAAACCCACGCTCACATTGGACGTGGCCAAAGAGGTCAATGATTTTTGCAAAAAATCCACACAGAAAAACGTTCGACGACCTCATATGATTTTTATCACCAAAGATCAGAAGCATGCACTCGTATCCTTTTTATCCGGTCATGTTCTCGTGATGGACACAGCCTCGAAAAAGCCTGTCGCATGTCTTTCGACCGGAAAAAACGTTCATGCAGCCTGGCCCACCCCGGATCAATCAATGGCAATTGCTGCCAACATTGCGGAGAAGAAACTCATTCGGATTATGACGGATTATCAGACAGGAAAGTTTTCCTATGATCCTCAAAAGGATGTATTGGATTTGCAAGCGCTAGAAAGTGGAGAACGGCCGGATAATGCCCCCATTTGCCCGATTACCGATGACACGAGCACCTATGCATTTGTCACCCTGCGTGGCGGGGGACTCTTGGTGGTCAACGTCAAGGAAACACCAATGAAGGTCACAACAACCTTAACGAATAATGAGATTCAGCCGGCGGGTTGTGGCGGCTATCAGATCGGCAACACGATGTATCTGAACTCAGGTGGCGGATGGCCGATCGCGCCGCTTTCCTACAACGTCTATGCTGTCGGTCTTTCTGGCCTTCCTGACTCAGTCTCGGCCAAATTGCTCTCCACTCGCGATACATCATTTTCGGATTCACACGGTCTTTGGGGCGTTGGACGTTATCTCTGGAATGTGGACCGGGCCGGGAATATGATTGAGGTATTTGATTCGGTCTCCAATTTGAGTGTGAACACGATTCAGCTCGTGGGCTCACACAGCGATGATCCCGCACCGGATCTTATTGACTTCGCTCCGGATGGCAACTATGCGTTCGTCAACTTGCGGGGACCGAACCCGTTGACGGGAAATCACAAAGATGTCCATAATGCCAAAGGATCCACGCCTGGTGTGGCCGTAATGAAGGTGTTGGATGGCGGAAAAAGCGGTGCATTGGTTGGTATTACCCGCCTCACTAATATGGTGGACGGTAAAGAAACCGCGGACCCACATGGCCTTGCGGTCGTTCATCCTTAATTTGTTCTGTGCGCGAGGATGGCCTCATTCCGAGGCCATCCTCCGGACCACATTTTGGAAGGAGGACTTGGCTTATGACGGTTATGCCTCTAGTCGTTCTTGCAACCTGGCTGGTGTTCACTTCAGTTGAAACGCCTTCCCCCCCACCGACCCAGTCCTTACCTCCTGAACCCGAGGAAAGCACCAGAATCGATGAAATCTTCGATCAGGAATCCCGCCTCCTGCTGTCCCTCTATTCTTTGGAAGGGAACGGGAAAGTGGATTACGTCACCGGACGGACGGTCGAGCAACACATGCGAAGCAGGTATGGCAATCCTGTGTACTACACAGTAGAGTTTCCGATCTTTTATTGGTGGAACCATACGATGTGGAATGATCCATTTGTGGATGGTGTCAACGGGAATGAACAGGTCTACCAGGAAGATATGGACTTTGATGTGAGTCGATACAAGCCGTGTGTGTTTAACGGACAACTTTGTTAAGCGCATAAACCGTCCTCTCCCATAAAAACGCACTCTTTAGGGTTCCCATTCGATAGCTGGCGACCTCATCCGAGGAGCAGGAATAACACGGGAATTCCCTTTGACATGAAAGTCCTTCCTGAAAGTGAGCGCAATTTTTCGTTCTCACTTTTTCCCATTTTTATCATTTTCCGCTCGATTAAGGATTGAAAAGCGCCCGGTTCCGGAGCCAATATCAAAGAGTCTCTCCATCTTTTCCATTAGCAGAGTTACATCTAGCCGCATCATGCGTCATGTAAAAATTGTGGCCACCATCGGCCCGGCCAGTTCTTCATCCGACGTGCTCGAACAGCTTTTGGAGGCCGGGATGAACGTGGCTCGAGTCAATATGTCCCATGGCACCACCGGGTGGCATAGAGACACCATCACCAGAATCCGTCAAATCTCGAAAGATCAGGGACGGCCAGTGGCCGTGTTGATGGATTTGCAGGGACCGAAAATTCGAATCGGGATTCTCTCTGAAGAGGGTGTCGTCCTGGAACGGAATCAGGAGATTACGCTGGTACCCGATTCACACTCTCATCCGGAACAAGCAACGCATTCAAATGGAACACTGGAACTTCCGGTGGAATATTCACGGTTTGCTCATGGTGTCCAGGTCGGACAACGCATTCTCATTGATGATGGCAATCTGCACCTTGAAGCCATCTCGCTCGATTATCCACGTGTAAAGTGTCGCGTCCTGGCAGGCGGAAGGATTACTTCAAGAAAGGGGATCAACTTTCCCGGTCTGGCATTGGATATCCAGGGGTTTACGGAAAAGGATGCCGTGGATCTACAAACAGGGCTGGCGTTGGATGTGGATTACGTGGCCTTGTCTTTTGTTCGAACTCCTGAAGATATCACCCGGGTTCAGCACGTGATTCATCAGGCAGGTAAAGCCATTCCGGTTATTGCCAAAATTGAGCGGCCGGAAGCCGTACATGATTTAGAGCGAATAGTGGAAAGGGCCGATGGGATTATGGTTGCCAGAGGGGACTTGGCGCTGGAAATGAGCCCGGAAGAAGTGCCTCTTTTGCAAAAACGCATCATCGCGCTGGCCAATCGAATGGGAAAGATTGTCATTACGGCCACCCAAATGCTGGAGTCCATGACCCGGAATCCGTCTCCCACACGCGCCGAGGCCTCGGATGTCGCCAACGCAGTATTTGATGGCACCGATGCCGTCATGTTATCGGCGGAAACATCGACCGGTAAATACCCAAAGGAATCGATTCAGGTCATGGATCGGATCATTCAAAAAACGGAATCCGACACCTTGCTTCAAGTCCCTTCGACAGCTCGGTATCCGCTGAAATATCTTTCCACACCCGAAGCTGTCTGTCAGGCAGCCGTTTCCCTGTCCCGAGACATCGGAGCTCAAGCCATTGTGGTCTTTACAGAATCCGGACACACCGCCATGTTGGTGGGAAAAAATCGTCCGGCGGTTCCGATTGTCGCGCTCACGCCTTCTCAATCGATCATGCGCCGGTTGGCCCTTGCGTGGGGCATTGTTCCACTGGAGTTTCCTCAGGTCGATGATACGGATCACCGAATCAATCAGGCGCAAGACAGGCTCAAAAATTCGGGTCTCCTGACTCCTGGTCAATTAATTGTCATTGTCACAGGAGAACGGTTAGGCCATGCCTTTGGAACGAATTTAGTCAAAGTGCATTTGGTCGTCTGAGTCTGCTTGAAGAAACTAGGTAAAGCGCATGTCCATCAACATCGTTATTGTGGGAGGAGTGGCAGGAGGGGCGAGCGCAGCGGCCAAAGCGCTGGTTATCATGGCTGGCTTTGACGCCGCTAACACCCGAAGAGGAGAGGTCAAAAACACTCACCGGGGAAGAATTACAAAAAAATTGGTTACAAATACCTCGGGATCATAATCAAGAGTTAGATCCCACCAAAGAAACTGTTGTGTATTGCCGGGTCGGATTACGCGGGTATCTCGCCGCGCGCATTCTCCTCCAGAATGGTTTCACAAATGTCTATAACCTCACCGGTGGATACTTGAGTTTTCCAGGCATAGATAGATAATCATGCTTCTTTCTCTAGAAAAACTAAAATTTACTTTATTTGATGGAGCCAAATCACGCTGTTGAAAATGAAAAACATTGCTCCTCAGAAAGTTCCCGTAAGAATTCAAGAGAAAATTGGATCTTTAAAGGATGGGATCAATCAAACTCTAAAATCTGCATAACATTTCAAAAAACTGTCATTTCTGGAAGGTACTCTTTTCATTTTAAATTTAGTGGTGGGAGAGACATTTTAACTGACTTCGAGAGAGCCCAATCAATTTGCTTTATCTCAAGGTATGAATCACTACCGAAATTTAAAAAATTAAAAATAGCAAAAATAAACGGCAAATACGTCTTTGAAAATCTTTGGGAAGCTAGATCTGTTTTAAATGAATATCGCCCCATTATTCAAAACAAAAAGGATTCAGTTTACTATTGTAATGTCCATAAAGTTTGTCGAGAGAAACTTTTAAATACGGATTCTTTGAAGGATCTATCCATTACGGTAAACCATCTCCAAGACGGGGACATAACAATCAAATTTTCTAGATTCTTGAATGAACAATGTAAAGCTATAAAAACAATTCTTGCCCGATGTGAGTTCGACTACATTTATAACGGAATCCTACAGCATTCAGATCAAAAATTTACCAATCGTTTCAAGGAGGAATATTCATCTGGCGAAATAAATTATGTTTTTATAAAGCATGCTCTCATTGTGGACAAGATAAAGATATTACTAGAGGATCATTATGGTTTATTAAAACATCTAACCTCACCCAGCCTAGGGCCTCTTTAGATAAGATACAGAACTTCGAATCCTAGAAGGATTTTTAAATTTTACTAAAAAACCAAACACCTATTTTGCTGGACCACATTTATCCCTGTGGAAATTTTGTTTCCTTACAGCGTTAAACCCATTAACTGTTAAGAGTTAACATCTGGAAGGCCCATCCCAATCATTTTTCATTTTCCTCCTCTCTTCTACCAAACCTACCCTATAATCCTGAGTTTTTCTTTTTATCGTGCGGGTACTCAGGATGGTGTTGATTTTGCTATGGTCCCTAATGAGGATATTGCGGTCTGCTTTTTTGGGGCAAAATACCTCAGAGATGGCCATGGGAGAGGGGGGAATTTTCCCTCACATACAACAAAAAGATCATCTTGGAAAAACTGTGTTGTCAATCGATAAACAAATTGCTGGTCTGATTCCACCTGTGGAGATTTTTACAATGAAATGTTTTTCGTGCCTAGTCCCTAAAAAAGGTTCGTTGATGTTTCTGGCTCTTATCGTGGGTGGTTTTGTAACTTTTGGCACCCCGACTTTTCTCTTGGCGTCGGATGCACAAGAGGCGGAGTCGCTCATCAAAACGAACTGCTCCACGTGCCATAAGTTCCAAGGTGAAGGGGAGAGCCGGTTCAATTTGAAAGCTCCAGATCTGATGTGGGGTGGGAGCAAGTATCAACGGGAATGGCTGATTCGATGGCTGACAGGGAAAGAACCGATGCTGTATGCCAAGAGTTACCGTTGGGATCGAGGTCAGGAGCCGGACGTACACATTGCCGTAACCCCCGGGCAAGCAAATGCCCTCGCCGATTATTTTGAAAAATATTTAGTTGATCATCGGGTGACCGTCGGTGCATTTGATGTCTCAAAAGTGACGAAAAAAGGAGCCGAATTCGGTGCACAGATTTTTAAGGAGCATGCCTGTATCGGATGTCATACGATCGAGGAAAACGGCCAATTGGTGGGTGGTCCCCAGAGCACGAACCTGGCTGATTCAGGAAACCGTTATAAGGCGGATTGGTTATTTCGGTTCGGAATGAACCCGCAAGATTTCACCCCGCACAGTGGAGAGTTTTTAGCGGATGCCACAGAAGGTGGCTTACGCGACGTCATCGGGTACCTCATGACGTTGGGCGTGAAAGACTTTCGTTACGACGAACCCTGGACAAGCGCTGAATTTTCGAAAGCTAGTGCGGAACGGGGGAAACTGATTTATAAAGAATACTGCTCACAATGTCATGGCGCGGAAGGCAAAGGGGATGGTCCGGCGGCATCCGGTCTGAACCCCAAGCCCGCTATCCATGCCAATATGGCCTTTGACCAACTTCCGATGGACTATCTCTACAACGTGGCCAATCACGGAGGGCGTAGTGTCGGGAAATCCCTCTCAATGCCCTATTGGAACCTGACCATCGGACAACAGGGAGTGGCCGATGTGATTGCCTTTTTACGCGCCACATTTAAAGGTGCGCCTACATCCGCCATAAGCGGGACTCCTGGCGCAGGTCCGTTGGGTGGTTGCCCTCAGCCACGCAAGACCCCGAATGCTCCTGCAGATTTTCGTATGATGGTGAATCCGCTCCCGGCGAGTAAAGCCAATGTGAATGCCGGAAAAAAACTCTTCCAGGAAACCGCCCAACCCTTGGCCTGCAAACAATGCCATGGCGAACAAGGTGACGGGCGAGGGCCATTAGGTGG